>NZ_JBHZPE010000120.1:0-2050 GCF_042787985.1 Peribacillus sp. YIM B13481 | reverse complement strand
TAGTTGGGGGTTTCCCCCTGTGAGAGTAGGACGCCGCCAAGCCATTTAAAAGATCAGCCATCCGGCTGGTCTTTTTTTGCGTCTTTTAATGATAAAAGTATCGAAAAAAGTAATGAAGCCATTAAAAGTGGAAATAATTCTACTTTTTTCTTCTATTATTATATTGTTAGAATTTAGGGGCGCCTGATCTTTGAATTGTTGTGACATAAGGGGAGAGCCAAGATAGAAGGTGTCAGAATTAGAAAAAACACAAATGATAAATAGTTTCAGGAGGCAATAGTAGAATTAGCCCCATTAATTACCTCAGAAGAGAATAAAGAGATACGGAAGACCATAAATCCCAGTTCATCATTGTCCATGGGATACGAAAAAACTTTAGATAGTCTTAACTGAAGACGCTCAAGTTACTTGAAAGAAAAGGCTTGAAAGTCCTTAGGTCTTTATGGGTATACTCCATATCTTTAAAACGTGGGACAACGAGCATTACGCAAGCACATATCAGCAACACCACAGACTGCTTTTACTTCTGTCTATAGTTTGTTCTTGGGCACTCGACAAGCGGCACTGGCGGATACAAGTAGATATCCCTTTCTTGATACAATTGAAAAAACAAACAAAAATGCATGTTGGATTGATATCTAATATTTTTGAATGCTGTATAAAGGACTATTTTATAAGTTTGACACTTGGAAGTTGACGAATCGTTAATGATAGAAAATACTCCGACACGAGAGGGAGGGTTATAGGCTGTATTGAAGTCTTTAATAATCCTGATCCCCTAAAACAATTTTTTGCTTTAGCGGCTTAATTGCTTTCGGCGTTATGCAAGGGTTAAGGATGAAAGGGTTGATTCCTGATCAAGATATAGACATCGGAGGATTCGATAATTTCCAGTCGCAGAAATCAATGATCCTCCATTAACAACTGTTTCTTCATTTCCTCAACGTATGGGGAAAGAAGCTGCGAATCTTTTGTACCAAAAAATGGTGAATATTGATCATGAACAACAGCGTATTATATTAAATCCTGAACTGATTATAAAATCCTCCTAAAAAGAAAAAAAGGTGATTAGTTTACAGGAAGAGGGAGTATCTCTTATCGCTGTATTCTTTTCATCTTTTTTATTATTCTTTTCTAGGTTTTATTGGGCAATCAACTAATGGAATTACTTAAGTGGTTCGTAAATATCCCAGGCGACTTTCAATGAATCAACAATATAATCTGCTACCTCTTCGACATCAAGGTCATTCATATTCACTTTTGAATGATGATAGGAGTATATTTCCTGTCTGGTATTAAAAAGTTCTTCTATTTCTTCAAGGCTTCGACTTTGTAACACTGGTCTACTATCAATAAGCAACCCTATTCTCTCTTTCCAATAATCCCAAGATAAGTCAAGGTAGAAGACAATGCAATTAGATAAACAGATATTCCGTATATCCTCTTGTAAAAATGCCCCTCCTCCGACTGAAATGATTTTCAATTGTTGTTGACTAAAGCTTTCAATCACACTTTTTTCTTTTTCGCGAAAAGTTTTTTCCCCAAACTTCTTGAATATTTCCGTGGTGGGCATATTGAATTCCTTTTCAATTTCTTGATCTATATCAATAAAGTCCCTATATAATTTCCTCGCTACTTTCTGTCCGATCGTCGTCTTTCCTACACCCATAAAGCCAATAAAAACGATACTTTGCATCCTTAAAGATGTGTTTTTATTAATCATTTATAAATTCCTCCTTTTATAATGATTAAAAGTCTATCCTGAAATTTTTAAAATATATTTATTATAGTATAAGGAAGTAAAATTGTAAAAAATTATTTAATATTTGGACAACGGTAGTGCGTGATATAAGCGGTTATTTCTAAAATCGTTAACCAGTGTTAAAGGAACAACATTTTAGTATTCGATAAACATCTCATTATCATTTATTTAGATTATCATGCCATACCTTGTTAGGTTGATTGGTCTTTTGGAAAGGCTGTTTTCACATACTTTGTTGCTATTTACCAGGTAGTGAGTTGTGGTTGATTTCCCCTCCAGATGCTCGCT
>NZ_JBHZPE010000119.1:0-2362 GCF_042787985.1 Peribacillus sp. YIM B13481 | reverse complement strand
CGTCCTGAGCCAGGATCAAACTCTCCGAAGAAATGTTTGACTTGCTCATTTGCTTTTTTGATAGTGTGTGCTCACTTTAAATTTAACGTTGGCGCTTTGTTTTGTTCAGTTTTCAAAGAGCAATAGTTGTTGGTTTGTTTCAACTCCAGCTTAACATAACATTGAATAGTTGTCAACTTCTGCGAAGAAATTCTTTTGTTAAAATCGCTCGTTAATTAGGCGACTTCATTATCATACTTCTATTTTTCTTTAGTGTCAACATTTAATTTGTAAAATAAGAATCTCTAATAACACTTTCCTCTTGAAACCATATTGTTAATGAATATAAAAAAACACCGTACGTGTTTGTCTATAATTAATCAACTGGGATGCACTGCGGCTGCTTTGTTCACACCAGGTATACCATCCAATAATTCTACTTCCTTATGATATGGGGACAGGAGTTGATCAATTTGTGTCCTTAAATATAAAGGTTGAAAAAAGACACTCGGTGGAATGCGACAGCTGCAGGATTAAAAAGCGCTGATTGAGTCCCTCTTGGCTCATTAGTACACCCGTCGAAGCCTCTAATCGACTACAAATGCGTAAGTGATATAAGAGCGACTTCTTGGCTGAGCCAAACACAAAGAGCGATGAGTTCATCTGCTTGATACTTACTAGATCGCTGTACAAAATCAACTCGATTGGCGATTTCTTGTAGGACTATTGGAGATAAAAAGCGTTGTAATTCTTATGCGAAAAGTGTTAGTTCACTAAAAGGATCTTCGATTGAAGATCCTTTTTCAGTACCTAAAACATCACATTATGTAAAATAGGTAGACAAAGAAATATGTTATACTTATTCCGTAATCGGGCGCTTTAGTGAAAGAAGATATTGCATAAAACCCCACTTTTTTATACAGCAGCTAGGCTTCTTCAGAAGCCCAAAATGTTGATAAATCAACGATGTTTAATATCGTGCTTAATCGATAAAAATCAAATAAAAGCCAATCCCTTGATAGATATGGGATTGGCTTTTTGGCGTACTTCTTAAAATTACGATTATGTTAAGTTCATTTCAAAATCATCTCGATATATAATACAACATTTTAAGAAATGTTTTTTAATTCCTCAGTTAATCGTAGGAATTCTTCTTTGTTTTGATCCTGTAATGACTGGTCAATCTCTTTTCGGATTTGTTCTTTTCTGAAATTACGAAGGGCTTTGTTTAACACCATTTCAGCAAATTCAGAATCCATGACGTTTACTTCAGGTTGTGGTGGTGTATTAACCAAATTCCTTTCCATAGGAAACCAACTCCTTGACCTTTTTTCTATTATACTAAAAGTTTTCAGATTATTCAAACATTTTACTTTGTTGTTCCATGGTATTTTTAACCAATGAGTTAACATCTGAAAGTGTAAACTCATTGAAACCTTCAGTTATGGTCTTTAAACAAGAATTTTTTAATTCATCTCAAAAACTATTATTCTTTCAGTTTATTTAATCGTTAATCTATACCATTCTATCTTTAGACTGATTCAGATCATTATCATAAAATTGATGGATCAAATGGGTAAGATAAGAGTTTAGTTCAAATCGATCTTTATTAACAAAATCAGACAACGTTAATTTACTTTCTCTTAACACTATTTTACCCCCTATCTTTAACTTCTTTATCTTTATAATATGATTCCCCAGCTATTATTTTTTTATACATATAAATTAATAAAATATTTATTTTTGAGTATAAATTTTCTCACATATATTAAAAAGGGTTCTGGTGCAAAAATTCCAGATGACTTGAAACTATTCTTTAAATCTTGGACATACTGATACTAGTACTCTAAAAAGGACGTGATCAGTATGGAAAAGCAAAATCTATTCAAGTGGAAACATTATCAACCTGATATTATTTTATTAACCGTGAGATGGTACCTACGGTACAACCTCAGTTTTCGTGATTTAGTCGAAATGATGGAAGAACGCGGACTATCTATTGCTCATACAACCATCATGCGCTGGGTTCATCAGTATGGCCCTGAATTAGATGAGATCTCAAGCAAACAAACGACTCATGGAGAGTCGATGAAACCTATATAAAAGTAAAAGGACAATGGATGTACTTATATCGTGCTATTGATTCAGAAGGAAATACGATTGATTTTTATTTAAGTAAAACAAGAGATCATAAGGCTGCAAAGCGCTTTTTCAAAAAAGCTTTGCGGTCTTTTCATGTTTCAAAGCCCCGTGTGATCACAGTAGACAAGAACCCAGCCTATCCTATAGCGATTGAAGAGTTGAAGAATCGAGTAGGGGGAAAATAAGTTTATTTTCGCCCCTCTCACAACACCGTACGTACGGTTCGCGTATACGGCGTTTC
>NZ_JBHZPE010000012.1:0-108149 GCF_042787985.1 Peribacillus sp. YIM B13481 | reverse complement strand
TAGTAGATTCTCCTCACTTATTGTGTATGATTCTACATGCCCTTATTTTTATTGTCCAACTAAGTGTAACCTGTCCACAGTCAATAGAAGGAAGCTTGAAGAAATAAAAAAATAGGGGTGTTTTATTATTTCTCCTAATTTACTTTGCGGTCTACAGCAAGAACCCTGTCACTAGCCTTAATATCAAAAAAGAAGGGGCTGCCTCAAAATCGTGAAAAAATGATTTTGAGACAGCCCATTTTTTGCTCTCAAATATTAAATTTACTTGACACAAAAAGAAATAAAATGCATAGTTTAAATCATAAGTAGTAAGTGATAAGTAATAAGTAATAAGTAATAAGTGATAAACGGTAAGTCACATTATTGAATTGGACTAAAACTAATGAGAGGTGTTTTTATGAAGGATATGGAAATTTCGCAAAAATATTTATTATTAGCACTAAATGATAAAGGCAGTGTTGCTGCTATTGGCAGTATGAGGGTTCGTGCTTTTATGGTTGCCAGTGGAATTTTAGAACTTACAGCAGAAGATATTGTTTCGTTTTCGGAGAATCAAGTGACATTAAAACAAGATTTACCAAGTAATAAAGGGTATTTGGGTTCAATCTATAATATGATTTCCGAAGATAATTCAATATCCCTGAAAAAATTAGCAAGGGGAATAGTTACTAAACGAAATTTATTCAAGGAATTATTCAACGCAGTCGGTGATTCTTTAGTGGAATTGGATTTGGTCTCCAAAACAAATGCTGGCTTATTAGGACGATCCAACCACTTTATACCCAGTGAAGGTGCTAAAAAATTAATTGTAGAACAAATTCGTGCAGAATTATTAGAAGAGGGACCAGTTTCAACCGATACAGTTGTTCTTTCAAGTTTGTTAATAGGCAGTCGTATGTTGAAGAACTATTTCAGTAAATTCGAGGAAGAAGACCTTAATGATAAATTATCTATGCTTCGCAATGATACGGCTAACAAAGAAATTTTTGCAATGATTGATGCGTTATCACACACAATTAATACAATCATTGCTTCTGCTTCGGCAGGTTCATAAGGGGGGATTTAAGTGTCAAGGAGACGTTCATTAGAAGATATTTTGAAATCTGAGTATATATCTATCGGTGAACTGGCTCGAATAACTGATTTGAGATACAGTACATTAAAATATTATACCGAAGCTAATTTAATTCCATTTGAACAATTAGATGAAAACTTAACACGTCGTTACCCTCGAGAAGCAGCAGTGGAAAGAGTTGAGACTATTAAAAGCTTAAAGAAATCTGGCTTATCCATTGCGGAGATTAGAGATAAAATAGCGAAACAAAGTTAACAAAATATAACTTTTAGAGTATCGATTTGATCAAAAAAGGGTTACTACCTTAGAATCATTACGACCGTGGAACAACCAATAATAGTAATAATTACCGGTTACACCCTTACCGTGGTGAAAACCGGTTATTTTTTACACACCCCTTAGCGTTGTAAATTCGCGTTTTGCTGGCATGCCCATCAAGCTAACAACATAAATTACAAGAAAACCAACGAAAGTATTTTTTCAAAATTAACCCTTTTTTTTAGATTAAAAGAAAAAGAGCCCTCATTTCTGGGGGCTATAAATTATCTTTAATATTTGATTAGGAGGTCGAGGGTTAACACCGATATTCGGTGCTTTTTCTTACGACTAAGAGATCAGTAAATTATTTTACTTTAATGACTCCACATATGAATGAACCATTTCTGGGGTAACTAATTTACGAGTAGGTATTAGCCTTTGGTTTGCAAGAACATTGATTTGCATAGTGATTTGATTAATATGGTCTGTTGTAAAATCCTTTTCAGCCTTACATAATTCTATAGCTCCTTGAATATAATCTTCACGTTGTTGGTCTAATAGGGAAAATTCAGTAAAAAGTTGATTTTGTTTTTGAGCATGTAACGTAAGGGCTTTATGTACACTCATTGTCCTTCACTCCTATAATTTTTTTTAATAGCTACTTCTATATTAACATCATTTTTTTAGCAATAGCAAAAACTATAAAAGATAAATCCAAAAGGTAGTTGATTCACGCATCGGATGTGATTATGAAAGAGGTCTGGAATACTGAAGTGAACCCAAAAAGTTAGACACTATATTTACTTAGTCCCTGCAAAAGAAGTGCAATAGAAAGTATATTAGAAGAAAAAAGAATGTTTTTCCAACCGGATTATAGGGACGGAGAGCAAAAAGGGCTGAAAAAAATGAGGTTAGCAATGCGAAAAACGGTGAGAAAAAGTAATACAGTCCTGGTATTGTTTAGTGGAGTTATAGATTCTACTGTTGGAGAAGACTTTCCAACATACTAAGGCTATGCTGTGGTACCTGCTAGAATGTATAATACAGCAAATACTATAATTTAAAAATATATTGAACTTATTTTTAATAACTCATATAAATTTCATTGGGATATGCACGAACCGCAAAAATGATTATATTCTCTTTCGGTAGTTATATAAGATACTTCTATGAAAAAGGATTTATCATAGTAGAGTGCTTGGTAAAGTGAGACCTGGGCAAGTCAAGTGTATGAGAATCCTGCTCTTGGCACCTTAAATAATCCATACTCGATTAAGCGCCAAAAGTTTGGTTGATACAATTTTATTTATATTACAATGGAATTAGTTTTGACAGGGAAGGGCGTGTTTGAATCCCTCACAGGTCATCTTTTAAACAAGGATCAACGTGTTCAAAATTTAGTGAAATGAGGTAAATGGAAGTTCCGCCCCCGTGTCCCCAGAAGAAAAATAATGGGGGTGAAACAAAAGGAAAGGGAGACCCTGAAGATCTCCCTAACAATATGCTTTGTTGGCTTTTCGAAAAGCTGTTATTTCTTGATGATACCAAATTGATCAATAATATAAGGTTCTGCATTATTCTTGTTTTGATCAATCTCATAAGTTACGGCAGTCAGTTTTTCTTTATCCATGCTGATACCAACGAATTTTTGAATTTGGCCGCGTACTGGACGGGTGTTATTGCTTGGGTCTGGGCCATAGATCGCTGAATGATTTTCATCGGCTACTTCGAAAAGATTATAGAAAGCTTCTCCAAGTACGGGATCTTGATTTTTGTAATATACTTTTGGTCCAGCTGTTGCAGGGATCAAATAAATAGCGCCATCTGGATTAACGGTATATTCAACTGTTTGTCCTTTTTTAGTTTCCGTAATTTTTTCAGTTTCTGAAGCCGTACCATTACTCGTGATCGGTTTCGTACGTGCATAAATATGGTCATGTCCTTGAAGGACAAAGTCAATGTCAAGCTCCGCCATGAGTGGTGCCACCTGGTTTCTCACTCCGTTCGGATCCATGATATCATCATCCGTTGCATGGTTAGAAGTCGTATAAGGTCCCTTGTGAATATTAACAATAACCCATTTAGATCCATTGGCTTTGGCTGCTTTTACATCTTCCTTCAACCATTCAATTTGATTTTCCGAAAAGTTCGCATATTTCTCAGAATCCTCGTTGCTATTGAGGACAACAAAGTGAGCGTTACTGTAATCGTAAGAATAATAGGCACCTGTTTCGGTAGCTGAGTTTTCAGGCACATCCAGGTTAAAATGGTCGATAAAAGCATAACTTTCATCCTCGTGATTCCCCGCGGATGGTGCAAATGTCGTGTTTAGCAAGCTTTCCTGAGAGTGCCCTAGTAGCCAATCCCATTGTTCCTCTTTGACTCCATCGTCAACTAAGTCGCCATTATGAACCATGAACTCGGCGTTAGGGACCGTATCTAAAGCTTTTGAAATGGTTTCGGACGAAAGGATCGCCTCATCTTCCGTTTTAGCTTGAGTATCGGTCAAGTCAATAAAGGTAAAAGCACCATTTTTGGGTGCTGTTGTAAACGTACCTACTTCACTCCAATTGTTTAATGATGCATCTCCAACACGGTAGTAGTATTCAGTATCTGCCTTAAGTCCAGTTGCTTCTGCTTTATGTACATACTCTTTTTGAGAATTTGTAGAAATGTTTTGAGTACCTGAAAATTTTAAGGCTTTCTTAAAATCAGGCTTCTTAACGCCCGGCTTTTTCACAACTTGTAAATCACTGTTCTTGGAATCCAGTGAAGTGTACCAAGTGAATCCTTTAGAATTCGTAGAATTGCCATTAAATGTAACGGTCACTTTACTAACATATGGATTTGAATCAGCTGCTGCCAAAGAGAGAGTACTGCCATACCCACCCACAATGCTTAGAGTCAGGGCAACTGAAATCAATTTTTTTGAGTTTTTTTCACGTAGCTTTTCCTCCTATATATTTATGATTACTATCCCTTAGGACAGCAAGTTAAATATAACAAAACTAAATATCTATATTATTAATCATATATATTAATAATGTTAAGATATGGTATTACAGCACAAAGACAATACCGTTACAATGCCCACTTGAGACTAACGGAGAAGTTTCTTTAAGGACTATTTTTAAATATAACCATGAAGGACATATAATCTCAGTAACATATAGTGGGGACAAATCATACAAGGAACACTGATTGGAATTGTAAAAGAGGATAGTTGCTTAGTGGTTAAGGTATGACCATGTTAATAGCAAAATTGAAATTAGGAGGAAATGTGTTTCTACTCCTAAAAGTCTTACCAGATGGGCGAATTATGCCCATATTAAAATTGGAAATGGCTTGACGCTGAAGTAACTGAAGGCAGTTCAATCATTGAGGAAATTGTTATATAAAATTATTATGCCTAATAAGGAGTTCTTATTGTACGGAAGGGTGCGATTTTTCAATAAGAAGACCGCTTTATATTTTGTGCTACGGGGTTGTTTTGTTCAACATTAAGCATTAAAAATCTCTATAATAATTCGTAGATATAAGAGTATGAATAATGCAAGAAGGCATATTAAAAACACAGAATAAATTTAGTGAAAGGAGGGAGCAAAGTGAAAAAGGACACATAATTAGGGTTATTTCTTTCGTTGATTGTATTATTTGGTTTTCCCGTAGTTTATTTAGTTGTCTGTTTTCCATAACAAGTCATTTTATTAACAATATAAATATGATATTACATTCATGATTCATGTGGTTCCCCCGCTAAAAAATGCTTTCTTATTCCAGCAATTCGGAAACATTCGGTAAACATATCTAACAAGGGGAATTAGGGCGGTTTTACCTTATGGGGTAAAGCCAATTTCATATAAAACAAATGAATCATTCATTTTGTTTAATATCTTTTAAATGACCGGAACGTACGACTTTAGTTTCTAAATATTTTTCATTAAACTCGGAGGTATCTCCCCATAACGGAATTCTGCCTGCAACATTGGCACCTGAATTTTGAAGGGCTTCTAATTTTCTCGGATTGTTGGTGATAAGTGTCACTGGATTGGAGCGCAGTTTTTTTAACACTCGAATGGCGTCATCATAGTTACGTGCATCATCCACAAATCCAAGCTCTAAATTCGCTTCCACCGTATCCAATCCTTCTTCTTGCAGAACATAAGCCATGGCTTTACTAAATAATCCGATGCCTCTTCCTTCGTGATTCGCTAAATAAAATAAAGCACCGGTTCCTTGAGCAGCAATCATTTTCATAGCATGTTTTAGTTGAAAGCCACAATCACATCGTTTGCTGCCAAATATATCACCAGTATGACAAATGCTATGCATCCGGATAAGAGCATCCGAGGAATTTTGAAAATCTCCATACAGCAACACACTGGATTGCTGCATTTCCGCTAAATTGGAAGAGGCTAAAGTTTCAATGATCTTTTCCATATTATAAGAGCCTTCATTACAAAAATGACCTGCCATATTATCACATCGTAACCAGCAATACCATTGGAATATAGTTGTTTCGCCATCTAAGTTAACGGGTAATTTGATAGGTCCGACTAAATAAATGGATTTTTCATCACCTTTAATAACGTTAATTTTATCTTCTAATATCAAGGCGACTTTTTCATTAATCATAAAAACTTCCTCCTTATGTTTCAAAATATTTAATGTACTGTTGGGCAAAATATTATTATGGACCAGTTCTGTTCATATTGTACCCAATCCACTCTTTTGGAATCGTTTGTTTTAAAAAGAAGCAAAAGTCCAAATGTACTAAAGCGAAAGAATAGTCCAAAAGGTTATCCCCTATTTTCTGTGTGAAAACCCCTGTCCATATAGTCAACTTGAACGAAAACTTAATTGTGAAAGTCATATCACTTTCCTGATTGGACGAAAAAAGATTTAACCCACTTAAGTTCCTCTTTTTAATAAAGGAGATATTCTATATGTCAGGTTGTGACGGCGGTTTTGGATTCGGTGGAGGTTTCACATTTGGTCCGTTTTGTTACCTCTTAATCGTTGATGAAGCAGTTGTGTTGGGTTGATCCGGAGGCGGTTACGGATATGTTGGTTACTGCTAATAAATAGTATAAAAAAAGTCAGCCTATATGGAGCGGTTTCTTTAAAATTGATTCTATCGAAAGCATCCTCATTGATACCACCTATCGGAGGAAAGGGGTATTTTTACTAAGATTCGCAGAAAAAATGCTTGTTGAGTACTTAGCAAACCCAAAACGCTAAAAGCGTTTGTAATTCTTTTCAAGTGGGTCTAGATAGTGAAAATTTGTTTCTAGAATTTTGCATATAATGGTGGGGGAGAAGAGTTCTTTAGATTACCTCGGCAGTTGAATTTGGAAAACCTTTCCGTTAACATGGAATAGAATCATATATTAGGAGGTTGTACATTGGCTTTACAAATCAAAGAAGTTACGAAAAAATTCGGGGATTTCACAGCTGTCAATCAGCTTGATTTAACGATCCCTGAGAAAGAAATGTTCGGTTTTTTAGGTGGGAACGGGGCGGGGAAAACGACAACGTTCCGGATGATACTCGGCCTGCTTGACCCCACTGAAGGGGAAGTGATCTGGGATGGTAAGAAAATCGATTATACGACCAGTTCATTGATTGGCTATCTTCCAGAGGAACGCGGGCTATATCCTAAACTGAAGGTACGCGATCAAATTGTGTATTTGGCTAGATTAAGAGGGATGAACAAACGGGATGCTTTGAAAGAGTTGGAGTATTGGCTAGACCGCTTTATGGTGCCCGAGTACATCGATAAGCGGGTAGAAGAGCTTTCTAAGGGGAATCAGCAAAAAATCCAGCTGATCGCCTCCATGATTCATAAACCTGAATTACTTATCCTTGACGAACCTTTCAGCGGGCTGGATCCGGTTAATGTGGAAATACTGAAGAAAGCGGTCATCGACTTAAGGGACAGCGGCACGACGATCGTTTTCTCGAGTCATCGCATGGAGCATGTTGAGGAGATGTGTGAGCATCTTTGCATCATGCATAAAGGTTCCCCGGTTGTGGCTGGAAAATTAAAAGAAATTAAGCGTTCTTTTGGTAAAAAGAATGTTTCAATAAAAGCCGATTTTGATTTATCTTTCCTGGATACTTATTCAGGTGTAACAAAAATTAAGAACACGATGGAGGGGAAAATCCTTCAAGTCACTGGTGAAGATGTAGCTGAGAACATGATTCGTGATCTCGTTCCAAGAGGTTTCGTTCGAAAATTTGAATTGGAAGAACCTTCGCTTACGGATATTTTCATTGAAAAAGTAGGTGCCGTCTATGAATAAATTTTGGATTGTCCTTTCCCATACATATCTATCAAAATTAAAAACGAAATCCTTTATCATTTCTACAATCATTATGATGGCCTTGATTCTTGTCCTTACGAATATTTCGAAACTTATAGATTCATTCGATAGTGATGATCAGGAAAAGGTTGCTGTCATCGATCAGACTAAAGATAGCATATTTGATTCTTATAAAAATGCGGTAGCAGGTGTGAACGAGGCCATTTCGGTAATATCCGCCCAGGATGAAAAGGCAGCGGAGGAAATGGTTAGCAAAGAAGAAATCGTTGGGTATCTGTTGATCAAAAAGGATGATACCCTGGGCTTCAAGGGAACGTATAAAGCGAATCAAATTTCAGATTCAATGGTAAGTAATGATTTGCTTCTCGCGCTTACCCAATTGAAGGGCCAAATAACAGCGAAGGAATTGAAATTGACAGAGCAGCAAATCGCACAATTGAATACGCCGCCAGCATTTGAAACGATTGCGCTTCAGAAAAATGCAAAAACAGAAGAAGACCTCAATCAAGCTCGCGGTCTTGTGTATGTGCTCTTATTCGTCATTTACTTCGGTGTGTTGATGTATGCAACGATGATTGCAATGGAAGTAGCTACTGAAAAGACTTCACGCGTCATGGAAATCCTGATTTCAAGTGTCCCGCCAGTCACGCAGATGTTCGCCAAAATAATGGGGGTAGCTTTGCTAAGTCTTACTCAAATGCTTTTATTTTTTGGCGTGGGTTATTTCTCGATAAAACAAAACTTGACAGGTATGGATGAAGGATTCTTCTCGTTTTTTGGATTCGGCAACATCAATATCTCAACGATCATTTATGCAATCATCTTCGCTTTGCTTGGTTATCTTCTTTATGCGACTCTTGCTGCATGTCTGGGGTCCGTTGTCAGCAAAATTGAAGATGTCCAGCAAATGATTTCACCGATGACCATGTTAGTTGTCATTGCCTTCATGATTGCGATGTTTGGACTAGGGAATCCGTCAGCCAATTATATTACGATTACATCATTCATTCCATTTTTCACGCCTATGATCATGTTCCTGCGCGTAGGCATGCTTGATGTTCCATTCTGGGAAATCGCCATCAGCATTTCAGTGTTGATTCTAACCATTGTTTTACTTGGTATAATCGGATCAAAAATCTATCGTGGTGGAGTCTTGATGTACGGAAGCTCAAAATCACTGAAAAGCATTAAGAATGCCTTGCAATTATCAAAGAAAAATTAACATGAAATCTGGTTCCTTCATTTCCTGTTGGAGGTTTCCAGGTTCACCATCATTATGCGTGTGTGCCGCAGAGTTTCTATAATCAGCAGTATACACAGTTAATAAAATAAAAAAATTTGGGATTTATGAAAAAGGTGCAAAAAGGAACATAGATATAAGGGAACACATGTAAAATGAATTCCATTTATGCAACCATGATCAGGAGTGAATTATCATGAGCAATTTTGTAACTTTGACGATAGCTTCAGAAGCGTTTCTCTTGCTATCCTTCATCATCATTTTTTTATCGGCCAGGAATGCGAAAAAGAATGTTCTCTTTGTCATCCTGTTCATCATTGGAGGTGCGCCGCTTCTCTATTTAGCCATTGATCATGCGACCAGCGATTACATGGACGCGAATATCGGATTGGGCCTTGCCTTTATGTTCACCTGGATATATAGCGTAATAGCTTTTATCATTGGCATCATTCTTTTAGTGAAAAAGAAAAGGAATAATGATAATAATATTTCAAAAGAACAGTAATCATCACATTGGAATCATAAATTAAATGAAAATAAATACGCTGAGGATACATGAGTAGCCTCTAGCGCAGTTTGTAGACAAAAGGGGTTCGGAATGTTTTAATTCCGGACCCCTTTTGAAATCCCCTTTGAATTTTTTTCTCAAGATTAAGAGATGGGGCCTCTACGAGCCCACTATATTAAGCCATTCTTGGGCGCCCTATCTCTGAATACATATCTTTCACCAAGTCAATATGAATGAGAAGTCAGTGGCGGCCTCCATTTTTCGAACCAAATGGTTCGCTGGCACCAGTTGATCCAAAGTAATCATTTCAAGTTGATCTCGCTGATTAGAATGATGTTTCGAAAGCATCGTCATCACCTCAAGGTTTTATACTCCTATTTTAAAACAAAAAAGACTTTAGGCAAAAGCGGTTCTATCTAATTGTTAAAACAAAGTTGATTGGAGCGAGTGTCGAGACTCCTGCTTAGAAAAGGGCGTCTAGGGGAGAACCCCCGACCGCCGGCGGAAAGCGAATGCCCAACGTTCCAATCAACGTTCGAATTTTTACAACCTTCAGCGTTTAGTTTGGGCTAATGTATTAATAAAACATCCTGACTACTCGCATTTCTTAGGCAAAGAGGACCTTGGCTGGTAACTCCCAAAATATGAGTTTCCTAACTAAAGAATAGAAAATGGTAAAAAACGAATAGTAAATAAATAAAGAACGTAAATCTCATTCTTTGCATAGGGTAGGAGGGTATGGTATATTAATTTCTAGGAGGGATGGAAAATGGATGAAATAATGAATGGGCATGATTCGATGAACGAAGATGAATGCTGTACGACCTCTTCCCACGGCCGAAAGAGCCATCACTCGGATTCAGTAAAAAAGAATTTAACGACCCGGTTAAATCGCATCGAAGGTCAAATTCGCGGTATAAAGGGTCTTATTGAAAAAGATACGTACTGTGACGATGTGATTACCCAAATAGCTGCTACTCAAAGTGCGATGAATAGTGTGGCCAAGATTTTATTGGAAGGCCATCTTAGGAATTGTGTGGTTGAACGGCTGAATGATGGGGATACGGCGGTTATAGATGAAGTGCTTGTAACGATACAAAAATTAATGAAGAAGTAAAGGAGAAGTGGTTTTAAATGGAAAATGTAACATTGAATGTCAGTGGAATGTCTTGTGGTCATTGTGTGAATGCTGTTGAAGGTAATGTAGGAAAACTGGCAGGTGTTGAAAGCGTAAAAGTGCATTTGGAAGCAGGCAAAGTAGATGTAGCTTTTAATAAAGAAAGAGTATCACTTGAAAAAATAAAAGAAACAATCGATGATCAAGGCTACGATGTCGAGTAGGTGAAAAAAGTGCTTCTAAGGCACTTCTTTTTTACAAAAAAATATACCCCATAGCGGTATGGGAAGGCGTGGATGATGTGAGCAGCCATATAAAAGAAACAAGTATGCAGATTTCAGGCATGACTTGCGCTGCCTGTGCAACCAGGATTGAAAAAGGGTTAAACAGAATGGAAGGCGTGGAGGAAGCCACCGTTAATTTGGCTCTTGAGAAATCAGTCATTAAGTATGATCCAGAAAAATTAAGCAACAAGGACTTTGAAAAGAAAATTCAAGATCTTGGCTATGGTGTAGTGAAAGAGAAAAAGGAATTTACGATTACTGGCATGACCTGTGCAGCCTGTGCTACCCGAATTGAAAAAGGGTTAAATAAGTTGGATGGAGTGAGCCTGGCTAATGTGAATCTGGCGCTTGAAAATGCGACCGTCGAATATGACCCTTCCGAAGCGTCCCCAGTTGATATCATTCAACGAGTGGAGAAGTTGGGGTATGGGGCGATCATCAAGGAAGATAATATGGATTCAGTGGATTTCCGTCAGAAAGAAATTCACAAACAAAAGAATAAATTCATCTTTTCCGTCATTTTATCTTTTCCATTGTTATGGGCAATGGTAAGCCATTTTAGTTTTACTTCGTTTATCTATATGCCTGATTTCCTCATGAATCCTTGGGTGCAAATGGCATTTGCCACCCCCGTGCAATTCATCATTGGAAAGCAGTTTTATGTTGGTGCTTATAAAGCCTTGAAAAATAAAAGCGCCAATATGGATGTATTGGTCGCAATGGGAACATCCGCTGCCTATTTTTACAGTGTCTATCAGGCGATCATTTCGATTGGATCCCATCACAATACGGCACAACTTTATTTCGAAACAAGTTCGATTCTTATCACCCTCATTCTTTTAGGGAAACTTTTTGAAGCAAAAGCAAAAGGACGTTCTTCCGAGGCCATCAAAAAATTGATGGGGCTTCAGGCCAAAACGGCATTGGTGTTAAGGAATGGTGAAGAGCGTGACATACCTCTTGAAGAGGTCATTGTAGGGGATACGGTTTTGGTGAAGCCGGGTGAAAAGATCCCTGTCGATGGAGTAGTGGTTGAAGGGAACTCTGCAGTCGATGAATCCATGTTAACGGGTGAGAGCATTCCGGTAGATAAAACAATCGGGGATACTGTGATAGGTTCAACATTGAATAAGAATGGTTTTCTCCAAATGAAAGCGACGAAGATCGGAAAGGATACAGCTCTTTCTCAAATCATCAAAGTCGTCGAAGATGCTCAAGGGTCCAAAGCTCCGATTCAAAGGCTTGCTGACCAAATTTCCGGTGTCTTCGTTCCTATCGTTGTCGGAATCGCCCTTTTAACTTTTCTTGTTTGGATTATAGTGGTTAGCCCTGGAGAATTCCTACCTGCTTTTGAAGCGATGATTGCAGTGCTAGTCATAGCTTGTCCATGTGCTTTAGGTCTGGCCACCCCCACATCCATCATGGCAGGATCAGGGCGGGCTGCAGAATTCGGTATTTTATTTAAAGGTGGGGAACACTTGGAAACCACTCACCATATTGATACGGTCATTTTGGATAAAACGGGAACGGTAACGAATGGTACCCCTGTGTTAACCGATGTCATCATCGAGAATGGAATGGAAGAAGACCAGTTTTTATCTCTTATTGGTGCAGTTGAAAAACAATCCGAACACCCTCTTGCCCAATCTATCGTTCAAGGAATTCAAGCAAGACAGGTATCACTTGCAGAGGTTGGGGAATTCGAAGCGATACCTGGTTATGGGGTGAGAGCTGTAGTGGATCAAAAAGAGCTATTCATCGGAACGCGAAAATTGATGAAGCAGAATAACGTGGATATAACAAAGGCGCTAACAGCGATGGAAGAACTTGAAGAGCAAGGGAAAACCGCAATGCTCGCTAGCATTGAAGGTGAATATGCAGGCCTCATTGCTGTTGCGGATACGATAAAAGATACCTCGCTAACGGCTATTAAAAGGTTAAAAGCAATGGATATCCAGGTCATCATGATAACAGGGGATAATCAAAGGACAGCAAATGCCATCGGCAATCAAGTGGGGATTGACCAAGTGATTGCAGAAGTACTTCCTGAAGGGAAAGCAGAGGAAGTTGAAAAACTGCAGGCCGCCGGTAAAAAAGTGGCAATGGTCGGGGATGGGATAAATGATGCACCAGCACTTGCACTTGCTGATATAGGAATGGCTATCGGAACCGGGACGGACGTAGCCATGGAAGCTGCCGATATCACTTTGATTCGAGGTGATTTGAACAGTATTGCAGATGCAATCCTCATGAGCAGGAAAACGATGCGAAATATCAAACAAAACCTATTTTGGGCATTTGCTTATAACGTAATCGGAATACCAATTGCTGCAATCGGACTGCTTGCCCCGTGGTTAGCGGGTGCTGCCATGGCTTTCAGTTCTGTATCAGTCGTATTAAATGCACTGCGCCTTCAACGGGTAAAGCTAAAAAAAACCATATAACCATAAAAAGAAGGCATTGGTAATTATCAATGCCTTTTTCAATCTGCCTTAAGAGTTGGATTTGCCATTACATACGATAAATCCTTGGCAAGGGGACAATCGGCATTCATCTGGAAAATGAACTTTAGTATATTTACAGCGACTCCTGCTTGATATTCCTTTATTATCGAGGTTGCCATGCCAAGCTTATTTTAAACAGTAAAATACAAAATCTGTAGGTACGCCACGCTCGCCTTGTTGATGGAGCATCGCTGACACATTACCCCGGTGATAGGTCCCATGGTTCACTACATGATGGATGAGGTCGGCAAGTACAAACTCACAAGCCCCCATTTTGGGGTGTTCGGTTACAATGGTCCGTTCCAGATCAGGCTGCGTTGCAAGAAAATCATAATAATCCTTTGCAAGTCCATCATAGCAAGATTCTAGTTCATTTATTGAAACTCCACCCACTGCTTCCCGCCGCCGTTCAACTTTCTTAAAAGTATCTTGAATGGTGCTTCCTTTCATTATCTCCAACCATGTGATATCTGTTGCGTAAAGGTGAACCAGGACGTCCTTAATGGATGGAAAGACACTTTTTATCGTGTCGACATAGACTCCGTCAGGTAATTGTTTTAAGTTCTGGAAAACTTGCTGATTAGCCCAAACATGGTAATCATACATTTTCGTGGCACGGTTCTTTTCCATTTTTCTCACTCCTTCTATTGTTACTTAACCCATTTCGACAATAATTAAAGAATACCTTTATCAAATCCTGCTAAAAATCTTGATATTAAAGAGGGGGATTTTCCTGAAAAAGTAAAAGAAATGCTGAGTGTTCCTATGCCAAACATTCCTCATAGTTCTTTCTAATCCTACGGTTTTATTCTAAATATGCTCAATTATTAATCCAGTAACTTTCTATTGATAAACACGTATATAATTGTTAAAAAGACAAATATGGCTAGGATAAGAATTTTACCTTCATAATGATAGTCGATCATGCTGTTTGTAATCATTAATAAGCCTATTGGAAGAAAAAAGCCGCTGCCTGTCACTATCCCCAATAAAGATTTATTTTTAATCATCTTTTCATTAAATCCAGCTAACAGCCATGTTTGCTTTTTGATTCCCACTAAATAGGAAATTAATAAAAAAGCTATACCAATGATCAATAAACCATAATCCATCTCAATACCTCCAATAAGATTTATTCCTATTAATTTATTACGATCTATAATTACAAAAGTTTCCTTTTATTCAAAAAAATCAATCTCCATCAGAATGACGTAATTCTTGTCTTGCGAGGGGGAAATTAGAAAAAAAACGCACTAAAAAGCGGTAAGTGTTTTCTCTAGTTAGATAACCATTGTTATAGCTTTATTTTTTCAAAATATACTAAGTGCAGACCAAGGCATCAGTCTTTTCTATTTTTTATGATAGAAACAAGGTCAGAATCAAAAGAAGATGAATCCTGGGCACTTTGTGGGTTAAGCGTTTAACGCTAAAATTTTTTTCTAAGCTAATAAAGTCAGTATGCGATGGCTGACCATCCTGGGAAAAAAATGCCCATGTAGACAACTGTTCCTTTTGCTACTATATGTCCCGAAAAATGGAAAAGCGGATGTGGAGGGAACTCCATGCCCAGCTTAATTTAGATGAACTATATTAAGACAAACCTAGGCTTTTGACCACATTGGAATTTTATGGAAAACATATCCCGATAGTGCATTGTCAAAATTCGGTTTGAAGTTTTGGGAAAGAAATGCTTTTGTCAAGAAGTTTTCTCTCACTAGCGACTGGTGGTTATTCTGTTAGTTTACATAAATTACTTACCCTAAAAGGAAGATTTTGAGGCGTTTGTTCAATAATATAAACATTATTTGATTCAATTAAGTTTTTTAGAAGGTATCTGATAATTTGTCCCATGCAAATGCCTCGTTATATACATACCATGATAAAAGATGCTATCCTACTATTGCCATTACGGCTGATCCATCAACATTGCGTTGACCATTGTTAAGGGGGTCTATCCACTATTGATATTTTTGCAGTAGAGACAGAGTAAATGATTAAGGGTTTCTCAAGTGGGCAATGTCACAGACATGATGAAATAATAAAGGAGATATGCACCCAATTTGTCAATCAGGGATGAACTGCATAAACAGAGATTAGAAGTATCATTAACCATGCGAACGACTTGAAAATCTGGAAGTTCAAAGAACGTGAATATACAGAAGTTGTGTTACAGATTGAAAAACACAATCTTTTAAACTCATGAGTGTCTTGATACTGTTTCCGAATTAATTTGTTAGAGAAAATAGAACCGTCATTGATTCCAATCATGGATGGCAATCGGGCTAGTTTATCCTAAAACTGGCTTGGGCTGATTTTCAGGATTCAAGAGTGTGAAAATTTCTTTCTATTAGAAATTATCGTTAATAATAATAACTCTTATCGAGAGGTGGGAAAAAATGAAAGCAGATGCCGTTTTTGAAGGTGGGGGGGTCAGGGGAATTGCTTTTATTGGAGCGATTCAAGCAATGGAAGAGGAAAAAGTAGAATGGGAAAGACTTGCTGGGACATCAGCAGGAGCAGTAATAGCTGCTCTTTTGGCTAGTGGCTATAAAAGCCATGAAATTAAAGAACGGTATAGTGAAATCAATTACTCAAAGCTTCGAGGCAGGACAATTCTGAATCGAATTCCCATTTGTGGATTATTTTTGGAACTTATGGTTCATCTCGGGATTTACAAAAACGATTATTTGGAAACATGGGTGGATTCTCTTCTTTCAGAAAAAGGGATTAAGACATTCGCGGATCTTCCAGATGGAAAGTTGAAGATAATTGCTTCGGATGTTTCGAATGGCCAGATGCTTATTTTGCCAGATGATTTGGATCGCTATGGGATGACTCCTGCTGATTTAAAAGTTTCAACTGCCGTAATGATGAGTGCCTCCTTACCATTTTTCTTCCGTCCGGTTATTTGGAAATCAAAAGACCGGAAAAAATCCTACATTTTAGATGGTGGTTTACTTAGTAACTTCCCAATATGGATATTTGATACAGACAATCCTCGCTTTCCAACGTTTGGATTCCATTTTGTGAAAGATGAAGTTAACATAGATGCGGTTATACCAACGCCAATCCACCTTTTCAAAAATATATTTAAAACGATGCTTCAAGCCCATGATTTACGTTATATGAACGAAGAAACGATTGAACGCACGATTCAAATTCCTACTGGCGGCATCAACGCAACGGATTTTGAACTGAATGAGGATGAAATCGACTTTCTCTATAAATCAGGCTATACTTCTGCAAAAGAATTTTTGTCGAAGTGGGATTTTGAACAATATAAGGTCAAACGCATGCAAAGAGTAAAAAATAAGTAGGAGAAACGATATGCTATCGTTTCAAAAGTGTGAAAGAGATGGACAAGGAGCTGTTACGACGGCTCTTTTTCTTATTGAATGAACGAACCAATCGTTTAATTCAAAAGCAATAAGTGGAATTACACTCATAAAAAATTAATATAATATATTATTTTGATATTGGTTAACAAATATTATAAAAGCATTTAAATGTATGAGGAAATGAGACTTTTAAAAATTATTAGATGACATAATAAATAGTATCTTTTACGACGTCTATGTGAACCAGTCAAAGAATTGACCGAACATAAAAAACTACTTCTTTCGAAAAAAATCTTGACTGAGACATATTTCAAGTCTTGAATGAAGTCATAAAATCCCACAGCTTCTAAAAGAGGTAACGATAATTTGGATAATGATTCTTCAGACCCTTTTTTATATATATTTTTATAAAAATAAAATAAATCTAGTTATATTTTCATACTAATGTTAATATAAAGTGGTAGATAATACCTAACCATGGAAAGGAGAGGATTTTATAAACAGATATAGAAATCGGAATTGTTACCGCCTCAGCCTTCAGCCTTAAACCTTTGTCCTTCAGCCTCTACTTAGATCACTCCATAAACAGCATCTTCTATGAGAGAATTTATTTCTTAAATGTAGGAAAAATGTTAAGAAAAAATCTACTAGAAGGGGAATAGAAGATTATGAAAAATATATTGGCCTTTTCATTATCGTTGATGCTCCTTCATTTGCAAGTATAGAAGTTAGCAACGAGACATCGACACAACAAGAAGTAAACGAACATGCCTATTCTTTTAATGAACTAGAAATAATAAGTAATACAATTTTAACGGAGCAAGAGATTGAAAATCTATATAATGAAGTTATGAGTATTAATACACTTAACTCTGGTGGTATAACTGCATATGGACCTATTTCAGGTGGATCAACAATAACTGAAATAGCTCCTATTTATAGAACCTACAAAAATACCGGTGTAAATGAAGCCAAAAATCTAATTTTTGCATATATGATGAAAAAGATTCCTAAAAAACTGACAGATAGTGTATTCGCTAATTGGCTTTTTGTAAAGTTAAATAGCTGGTCCAAAATTAGTCCAACTTACGTGGGTTCTTGGGTATCAAGTTCATATAGCACTGCAGAAAAGAAAAGAAATTATCATGCGACAGTGGTTCATTATGGCAAAAGTAATTACACATCACCTAAATCAGTTCAATATTTCCAATGTAATTACTGGTTTAGGAGATAAAAATCGAGGAAATGGGGAATAAGATGAATTTGAAAATGTTATTGAGAATAGGTATCTTTTTATTATTTTCTTTTCTAATGATTTTTGATTATTTCCCTCATCTCGTTCTCAAAGACATTCCTAAAACTGCACTGACAATTGGAATGATCTCATTAGCGGTTGTCTATATTGTCATTAATCGAAAGACTGAAAAAGATTGTGAAAATGCATTAATTGAAGAAGCAGTATTTATTTTTTATATGTTAGTGCTAATAGGATTATTAACGGTAATGGGCGGAAAATCTACTGTAGGAATTTCTTTGAATAATCCTATGTTATGGTTTGTTTTATTATTGACAATCGTTGATATGACCGTAAGATATAGGAAAATGAATGCTTAGAAAACGCTAAACTTATGAAATTGGGGAAATTCCGGACGAAAAAACAGCCAGTTGACTGCCTATTTACTTCATATTATCTCAGACTAAAGCTTTAGGCACATAACATGTACTTTATTATTTTCTTATAACGAACGAAGGAGCCTTTATAGCTTCTTCGTTTGGTTGGTTACGAGTTCCCTTATTTCATAATAAATCGAATCGTATAATCTTTTCCATTGATACTCTTCAGCAAGAATTTAATTAATTCTGCGTACCTTTCCTCAAGCCAATCTCGAGCGAATACATTAGGTGCAACTAATGTCATTTGGTCACTTTCAATAGAAGAAAAGTACACATCTTTCATCCAAGCCTCATAGCTCGGTTTAGAGATCTTTTTCTGCATTTGTAATTTAACAAGGGAGAATATATCTTTATCGTCCAACAATTCATTATGTATTGACACATCTTTTAAAGGAAGTACAGCCTCTTGATCCGGGTTTTAAATGATCTATTATTTGAGTGACACGATTTAATTCATGTCTTAGTGAAAGTTTTAGCTTTAGTAACTCCTGCATTAAAAAATCTTTAGATTTATCATTACTATCCATTGTACTTCCCCTTGATGTCTGGTTATCTTTCTATTATAACTTTTTTATGTTCTATTCCCATGGCGAATTCTACACGAAATAAGGTAGAAAACTATACTAGGAAGCAATAGGTAAAAGTCCAAGAAAGATCCATGAAGTATTAGTTCATGGATCTTTTTAGACATATTCTAAATCATTTGGTTCTTTTTCATTTGTAAGTAAATTCAACAGTTCATCTAGTTCCTGGCTTTTATGTAATGTTTTTGGAGCTGTAAATCCATAAATCAATCCGGTGGTTATTAGTTCTTTCCTCAATATCTCAATTTTTTTAAATAATGCTTCCATACTCTCCAATGCAGAATCCTCAAGTGCTTTCTTTTTTTGTTATGAAACTATTATTACATAAATTAGGATGTTTTTAAACCGAAAGTGAGTATTGACTTATAAAATTATTATTGAAGCATTTTTAGTCCGATTTTAGAAAACTATGATGATTTCTAAACCTTCCTTTGAATCAAGGTTTCCTTACTGCGGTGGGATCCAACCAAGTGATGACGATCTTTCTTTTATTCCATTATTTCGCTGGCTTCTTTAGGCTTTTATAGTTTTAAAGGCTTTTATAGTTTTAAAGGTTTATTGTAAAAATAGCCCATAGCAGTTATTTGTAACGATTAAATAAATGATTCATTAAGAAAAATAGGTTGAAAGAATGATGTTGTAGATGAAAGTTTGTAGGTCTATGTAAATGTATGAATGAATCAGATCTGTTTTATTATTTAAAGAGACCCATAAGTCCTGCACGGAAATCCCTAATTGGAAATTTGTTGATTTACACTTATTCATACACCTTTAAAAGGGCCATACTATACTTGAATCAGATTCAAATAATAGGAGGGAAAGATCAATGAATAATGAAAGAGCAATGGATGATTTAATTAAGAATTGGAGCGAATTAGGTAAGAATATGGACCGCCGAAACTTTATCCAGGGAGCAAGTAAACTTGCCGGACTTTCATTAGGTCTTGCCCTTGCTCAATCAATGGGCGGGATTGAAGTAAATGCTGCCCCGAAATTCAGTGATTTTCCATTTACTCTAGGTGTAGCTTCCGGTGATCCGCTCTCGGATAGTGTTGTTTTATGGACAAGGCTGGCACCTGATCCGTTAAATGGAGGAGGTATGCCACAAGAAGCCATATCCGTTAAATGGGAAGTGGCAAAGGATGAAAATTTCAGACAGATTGTACAACAAGGCAAGGAAATAGCCAGGCCTGAACTTGGCCATTCCGTTCATGTGGAAGTAAGCGGGTTAAAACCGGATATGGTCTATTTTTATCGTTTTAAAAGTGGAGGGGAAGTAAGTCAGACTGGGAAAACGAAAACACTTCCGCCAATCGGTTCAAGTGTTTCAAGCCTGTCATTCGCTTTTGTTTCATGCCAGCAATTTGAGCATGGTTATTATACGGCCTATAAACATTTGGCAAAAGAAGATTTGGATCTTGTCTTTCACCTTGGCGATTACATATATGAGTACGGGCCAAATGAATATGTTGCTTCTACAGGTAATGTCCGTGTACATAACAGTCCGGAAATCATTACTCTTGAGGATTATCGAAATAGATACGCACAATACCGCTCTGATACTCATTTAAAAGCGGCACACGCTGCTTTCCCATGGGTCGTGACTTGGGATGATCATGAAGTTGAAAACAATTATGCAAATGTCATTCCGGAAAAAGGACAATCGGTTGAAGCATTCATCAAGAGAAGGGCAGCCGCTTATCAGGCTTATTATGAGCATATGCCCCTTCGTAAATCTTCCTTGCCAAAGGGAGCGGATATGCGGTTATACCGAAATTTCACTTATGGCGACCTGGCCTCTTTCTTCGTATTGGATTCACGCCAATACAGGGATGATCAGGCAAACGGCGATGTCAGTTCACCGCAAACGCCTGAGTCACTTGATCCAAATCGTACATTACTAGGTCGAGAGCAGGAACAGTGGCTAACTGATAATCTTTTGAAATCAAAAACGAAGTGGAATGTGCTCCCACAGCAGATTTTCTTTGCACAACGGAATTATGGAACACCTACCGCTCCCAAATTCAGCATGGATTCTTGGGATGGTTACCCGGCTGCTCGTGATCGTTTGATTGATGTAATTAAAAGTAATAATATAGAAAATTTGGTCGTGTTGACCGGTGATGTACATGCAAGCTGGGCAGCCAATTTAAAGACGGATTTCAATGATCCAAATTCAAGGACTTTCGGTGTGGAGTTTGTCGGCACATCCATCACATCCGGTGGAAACGGAGCAGATAAGCGTGCGGATACGGATAAAATACTAAGCCAGAATCCACATATCAAGTTCTTTAATGATTACCGTGGGTATGTCCGATGCAAAGTAACACCAGAACAATGGAAGGCGGATTACCGTGTAGTTCCTTTCGTGACAGATCCAGGAGCGGATATATCAACAAGAGCATCCTTTGTGTTTGATAAGGATCAAACTGGACTAAGAAAGGTTGCGTCAGCAACGGTTACGGAAGGTATCCAAAAAACGAAAGAAGTCGAGGAAGATCGGACACGGGCCCATAATCGCGCACATGAAAAACAAAGAATGAACAGGCAGAGGAAAGTCACTAATTGATAGAAAGACAAGGAAATGTGAATGGGAAAATAATTTTACTTGATTGGAGTGAATGAGAATGCTTTCTAATATAGGGATACCTGGCTTGGTCATCGTCCTCGTGATTGCACTGATTATTTTTGGACCGTCCAAGCTGCCGGAAATCGGCCGTGCATTTGGTCGAACTTTATCCGAATTCAAAAGTGCAACCAAAGGATTGGTGAATGATTCAGATAAAGAGGATGAAAACGAGAATAAAGCTGCGTTAAAAGCCGTTAAAAAAGAGGGATGAATTTAATGGGATAGAGCGGGCGGAAAGACTCGCCTGCTTCTTTTCATGAGAAGAGTTCGAGGGATATTGGATTTAGCAATTATAATACTTATATATGGCTTGTAAATTGTCAAAAAGGAGGAGTGAAAGTGGAGAGCAAGGATTTACACGTTATTGAGCATATGGAGGAACTCCGAAGCAGAATCATTAAAACACTGATAGGTTTTCTCGTTTTTTTTATAGTGAGTTTCATATTCGTACAGGATATTTATGAACTGCTTATTAAGGATTTAGATGGGAAGCTTGCCGTGCTCGGCCCAAGTGACATCCTGTGGGTATATATGATAATTGCTGCGGTTTGCGCAATAGCTGCAACGATTCCGCTAGCTGCCTATCAGTTATGGCGCTTTGTGGCTCCTGCATTGAAACCGGAAGAGAGAAGAGTTACATTCCGGTTCATTCCTGGGCTGTTCATCTTATTCATCACAGGTATCTCATTTGGATATTTTGTTTTGTTTCCAATAGTGCTTGGTTTCCTCACTTCCCTATCAGCCGGGCAATTCGAGATGATGTTCACAGCTGAAAAATATTTTCGGTTCATGATTAATTTGATCTTACCATTTGGGATTTTATTCGAAATGCCGCTTGTGGTCATGTTCCTAACCAGATTGGGAATCATCAATCCAACAGTGTTGAAAAAGTCTCGTAAGATTTCTTATTTCGTCCTGGTCATCATCTCTATCCTGATTACGCCTCCTGATATGATTTCGGACATTTTGGTTATCGTCCCTTTGCTTGTGCTTTATGAAGTGAGTGTGCAGCTGTCCAATATGGTTTATCGAAAAAGGCTTATGAAAGATGAGTCAGCATTACCTGTAACATGAAAGGGTTAGCTGCTATTGAAAAAAACATTTCTTGGGAAATAGTCAATGGAACACTAAAAAGTTGAGGGACATAATTTCCTTAACTTTTTTATTGCGGAATAATATTTGCTGGATCACTTTCTAATCCGTTTTTTGTCAGGTTCACCCATTTCATTTAACAGCTGTGGGAATCAGAACTAAGTCAATGGAGGCAATCATTATAATGAGTGAAGGTTAATACGACTCTTTACAATGTAAAGTCCTTCGTGAAAAGTGTCTGACCTTTCAGGTAAAACCGGTATATACATTTCCTATAACTTGTAATATAACCTGTAAAAAGTACGGGGATTGAAAATTCAAATCATTTTTTTGGAATCATATTCATTTAGGTAAATCAAAGACTTCTGTAAATCGTTTCAAGGAAATCATAAGTTACTAGTTGGACAAAAGGCCTGCAATCCCTAAATGATTATAAGTGGCATGTTTTATTTTATTTATTAGAAGGAGAGGGGGTTATGGTTAGCGAATAATTGTAATCACTTGACATAAACCAGCCTATTTTAATTTCACCCAATCATTTTAAACAAAATACCACTAATACAAGAAACCCAACATGAATAAGGTAAGGGGTCATTCCAAAGGAAGCATTATTAAATCAATGTGATTGTAAAGCTGAATGATTCGAAAAAATTGGATGGAGAAATGAATGTTGATTGCATCGTTCAAGTATAAATATATATCTAGGGGGGAAAGCATTATCAAAATATTGAAAGGGGTGGTGAGAAATTTATGAGGGATTTAATGAAAATTATCGCAGGAAACATTTCCATGACCTTTGCCTATGCTTTTTTTATCGTTCCCAACGAAATTATTAATGGAGGCGTAACTAGCTCGGCATTATTATTGCATGCATTATCAGGTTATAATATTGCCATGCTCGCCAATTTAGTTACAGGATTACTGTTAATCATTTGTTTAGTTTTTCTGGGGAAAGAGTACTTTTTTAAGTCAATTGTAAGTTCCCTTAGCTATATGCTGTTCTTCAATTTCTTTTATTCATTGAATATTGATTTTGATGTGAATATCGTTCTAGTGATTCTTATTTCATCGATTTTGATAGCGATAGGATACTATTTATGTATAACAGCAAATGCCTCCACTGTTGGCTTTGACGTGATCGCCTTAATATTACATCATAAGAATGAAAAAATAGATATTGCAGCGACAATAAGGATTATTAATCTTATTGTACTGATATTGGGCCTTCTTGTTTACGGTTATACATCGATTGTTAAGGGAGTTGCGTTTACATTGTTTTTTTCATTTCTTTTAAAGAAAATGCTGGATAGGAAGCAGAAGGCCTTAAAGATAGGAAGGGATAGTGCGTTCGATGAAGCCTCCAGTGTGAAAGAAATAAAATGAAAAAATTAGAGGTTAGCAGTGATTCTTGAATTAAGGACCACCATTTATTTAAATTTTCATTTTGTTATCTAAATATTCTGATTTTTAAATTGACTTTAAAAAAATCAGAGTGTATTATACACATAGAAAGTGGTACTAACATCATGACGTAGTGATGTTAGATTCGCTTCGAATTTCAAGCCTTAAGGAAGGAGGAATAGTGATATAGAATCTTAAGTTCATAGCGTCATCTCCTGTGCTGTTGGAAAATGCCATGTTTCCAAGTTCCCACTATCTTTGTGAAAGTGTAAAGGACAGGCAGCTGAAAAGCCTTGTTTTTACATTCAAGTAGCGATTATCTTAGTTGATTCCCCAAAATATTGAAAGTTGGTGGAGGGTATGAAACATCAACAGGAAGAACTGAAGCCAGGTCTGAAACAAAGACATTTAACGATGATATCTTTGAGTGGTGTCATAGGCGCTGGTTTATTCGTAGGAAGCGGTATCATTATTGGTCAAACGGGCCCCGGGGCGATTTTATCATATGTTTTGGCAGGCTTGATCGTTGTATTAGTCATGAGGATGCTTGGGGAAATGGCCACAGTGAATCCAAATACTGGATCTTTTGCCGTTTATGCAAGAGAGGGGATTGGTGAATGGGCCGGTTTTACAACAGGTTGGTTATATTGGTTCTTTTGGGTTATCGTAATCGCTTTGGAAGCAACAGCGGGAGCTGCAATCATACACAGCTGGCTTCCTTCCGTTCCCGTCTGGGTCATAAGTCTATCTTTGATTATCCTATTGAAAATGACGAATATTTTTTCCGTAAAATCGTTTGGTGAGTTCGAATACTGGTTTTCAATCATTAAAATAATCAGTATCATCCTTTTTTTGTTCTTGGGCGTGGCAGTGATATTAGGTTTTATCCCAACGATAAAACCACCTGGCACTTCTAATCTTTTGAATTTTGGCGGTTTTATTCCAAATGGGATAAGTTCTGTGCTTGTTGGTGTCGCAATTGTTTTTCATGCTTTTGTTGGAGTGGAGATTCCCGCGATTGCTGCTGGTGAGACCAGTGATCCGGTAAAGTCAGTTAGAAGTGCATTGAATAGTGTAGTTTGGCGAATCCTGATTTTCTATATTGGGTCCATCGCCATACTAGTGACGCTATTACCCTGGAATTCGGCTTCTTTGCTGAAAAGTCCATTTGTTGCCGTACTTGAAATGATGGGTATCCCTTCTGCTGCCCTGATCATGAATTTAGTGATTCTCATTGCATTGCTTTCCTGTTTGAATTCGGGATTATATACGAGTTCACGGATGTTATTTTCACTTGCACAAAAAGGCGACGCTCCAAAGTTATTTTCCAAAGTGAGCAAAAACGGCGTTCCTATATTTGCTGTAGTCGGCTCTACCTTATTTGCCTTTATCAGCACCATTTTTAGTTATGTTTCACCTGATAAAATCTTTTTCTTTTTAGTGAATTCCTCGGGTGGAGTCGGAATTCTTGTTTATCTGGCCATTGCGGTTTCACATCTCCGATTAAGGAAGAGAATGGAGAAAGAGAATCCCGGAGTTTTCAAAATCAAGATGTGGTTATTCCCGTATTTGACTTATGCGACCATAATTTCCATGATTTCCGTGTTAATATTAATGGCATTTATCGATTCGCAGCGTCCACAGTTTATCTTTACCATGCTATTTAGCTTGATCGTTATCTGTTCATTCTTTTTCCTTCGGCGAAAAAAAGCGAAGTATATGGAGAATGAATTAAATATTGTTTCTGGTTCCCCTAATTCTGAAAAGTTATAGCTTTGGCTCTATACCATTGATTTAATTTAAGGTAATGCTTCGTTTACTTCTATGGAATTCCTCAGACAAAATTCTTCAATCACTAATCAGCTAGAATATGATTTCCCATAGAAAAAGAGAGTTGCGTCAACAAGTGCTTGGTGACATCTGTCTTTAAATCATGAAGGAGGGATTATGTTGAATGGTTTCCGTGTAATTACTAGTGGGGTTGTCCTTGGAGCCATATTGCTGTCAGGCTGCAACAATTCAAGCGAACCAGACGAGGCCCAACAAGAAAATAGTCCAGTCATGAATGAAAATCCAGATTCAAATACGGGTGAAACCCAAAATGCAGGGGTTATTAAAAAAGGTGTCGACGATGTGATTCAATCCATTAAAGGATTGGAATCAGAAATAAGTACGGAGGCGGATTCAGTGAAAATTCAAGAAATGGGAAAAGAGATCAGTTCTACTTGGGATTCGATAGAAAAGCAAGTGGAAGATGAATACCCTGATTGGTATGAACGGATTGAGAAAAACCTTTACCCATTAATTGGGGAGTCAGGGAATCCGGATAAGGACCTTGAAAAGATAAAACGACTCTCTGAAGCTACTAAAGAAGATCTACAGTTATTTTTGGAAGAAGTGAAATGAATTCTCTTTATACCCAGGTTATCACCAGTGGGGAATTTATGGGTTTTAACAGGTTTAGCAAGTTCGGTGATTTTGGAGGGGGTAAGCGATAGGAGGGGACATAGTTTGGAAAGTGCAAAAGAATGCAAAGAGGTTCAGGCTGTGATATTTGATTGGGCAGGAACGACGGTGGATTATGGTTGTTTTGCACCGGTCCAAGCATTTGTCGAGATTTTCAGGATAAGGGGGATAGATATTACCATTAAGGAAGCAAGGGAACCTATGGGTTTATTGAAAATGGATCATATAATGGAACTCCTGAAAATGAAACGAATCTCCAATTTATGGATTGCTAAATTCGGGAAAGAACCGGACGAAAGAGATTTAAAATCATTATATATGGACTTTGAGGCTTTGCTTTTTAAGGTTCTCAAGGAAAACTCCAAGCCAATACCAGGCGTAATTGAATTAGTCAGCCGTTTAAGGCAGCAAGGAATAAAAATCGGATCGACAACAGGGTACACTCGTGAAATGATTGATGTTGTTAAACAAGAGGCGGAAAAATGGGGCTATCAACCAGATTCCATCGTTGCATCTACCGAAGTGCCTACAGGAAGGCCTGCCCCTTGGATGTGCTTTAAGACGGCGATGAATCTCCAAGTGTATCCACTCAGTAAAATCGTTAAAGTTGGCGATACGATAAGTGACATCAAAGAAGGCATTTCTGCAGGAATGTGGACTGTTGCCGTATTGAAGGGCGGCAGTGAAATCGGCCTTTCAGAAGCAGAAATCAACGAAATGGGCCCATATGATCTGCAAAAACGGATGAAACATGCAGAAAATCGTTTTTGGAATGCAGGTGCCGATTTCGTAATTGATGATATAGGTGATTTATTGGAGATCATCGATAGGATCAACTACAGATTGACAGAAAAAAAGGATATATTTATTGGTTAAAAAAGATTCAAATACATGAGTTAGTGACTATGATGGTTAGAGGTTTTAAATAAAATCAAAATATTCAATTTATTTATTGACTGTTTCATCCAGTGGTAGTATTATACATCTTATAACTGGTACGGACGTCGCAACGTCATTATCAGAAATAACTAAAATTAAAGGAGAATGTGCTATGGTTGAAACAAAAATGTTAAGAGGAACGAAAGTTAAAATGACACCAAGTGAAGCCATCGTTGAGACATTAGTGGCTGAGGGAGTTAAACATATTTCTGGAATTCTGGGATCGGCTTTCATGGATATGCTTGATTTATTGCCAACTGCAGGCATTCGTTTCATTGGTGTCCGCCATGAACAAAGTGCAGCACATATGGAAGATGCGTATTGTCGTGTATCAGGTGTTGCTGGAGTTGTCATCGGGCAAAACGGACCTGGAATGACGAATATGGTCACCTCTGTTGCAGCGGCCAATCAAGCTCATACTCCAATGGTGGTCATATCACCTTCAGCTGGTACACCAACAGTTGGATGGGATGGTTTTCAAGAATGTGATCAGGTATCCATCTTCAAGGCAATCACGAAAGAAACGGTTAGAGTGACACACCCAGGCCGGGTCGCGGATTGCCTGAGGACAGCATTCCGGATTGCCTATGCCGAAAGGGGACCGGTTTTATTCGATATCCCCCGTGATTACTTCTATGGTGAAGTGGAAGATCAAATACTTCAGCCACATCAATATCGCGTAGATGAAAGGGGCTGCGGATCTTCTGCATCCTTGGATAGAGCAGCTGAAATTTTAGCTGAGGCTGAGTATCCTGTCATCATTTCCGGGAGGGGAACGGTTGATTCAGATGGTATTGAGGAAATTAAGAATATTGCAGAATATTTAACGGCTCCGGTAGCTGTCTCCTATATGCATAATGATGCCTTTCCTGCTGATCATCCATTGTCAGTCGGCCCAATCGGTTACATGGGTTCAAAGGCTGCCATGAATACACTTAAGAAAGCGGACGTCATATTGGCGGTCGGTACAAGATTATCGGTATTTGGAACGTTACCATGCTATGACATTGATTATTTCCCTAAAGATGCGCAAATCATCCAAATAGATATTAACCCAAGGCAAATAGCGAGGACGCACCCTGTGGAAGTCGGGATCATCGGAGACGCCCGTGAAGCGAGTCGTGAAATCTTGAAACGGTTGAAGGCTAGTAAACCTGACCTAAAACAAGAAAAAGGGCGGATTGTCGAAGTAACGAATGAAAAACAAAAATGGGAAGAAGAATTGGTGAAACTTGCGATGATCGATGGAACCCCGATCAATCCGCGTCGTGCCCTATTGGAATTGACTAAAGTGTTGCCCGAAAATGCCATCGTTACTACAGATATCGGTAATGTATCGTCAACTGCAAACGCTTACTTGAAATTCAATCAGAGCCGCAGGCATATCGCTGCGCTTACATTCGGGAATACGGGATTTGCTTACCCATCCGCATTAGGTGCCAAATTAGCTGAGCCGAATACACCTGTTATAGCCATTGTTGGAGATGGCGCATGGGGAATGAGCTTACATGAAGTGAGTACGGCTGTAGAAGAAAACATACCGGTCATAGCATGTGTCTTCAATAATAATGCATGGTGCGCAGAGAAAAAGAACCAGGTCGATTTTTATAATAACCGTTTTGTAGGGGCTGATATCCAAAATCCTGATTTTGCAGAAGTTGCCCGATCTATGGGTGCTGTCGGCATTAGAGTGGAAAAACCTGAGGAATTGGGTTCTGTCATTGAAAAAGCAATAAAATCAAACAAACCGACTGTCATTGATATACAAGTGGATGGAACACAATTAGCTCCTCCATTTAGAAAAGATGCATTAAAAATGCCTACTAGATTATTAGAAAAATATTCTCATTTAGATCATAAAAACTGGGATAAATAATGGTTCGAAAAGAGTGATATGACTTGTGCGATGACCTGAATTTGGGTTATCGTTCCAACACCAATTCACTCTAAAGATCTGTAACAGCATGGGAACTTAACTTAATTGCATTCAATGAAAAATAAGGGGGTTTCAATAGTGAAGATGGAAACTGAAACGAAAGACCTTGTTCAAATGGATAAAGACCATTTATGGCATGCGATGCATCGCTATAATGAGAAGGATGCTCCCATGATGGCTACAGAAGGATCCGGTTCATGGTTCACAGATACTAAAGGTAATAAATATTTAGATGGGGTTTCCGGTTTATGGTGCTTGAATCTGGGTCACGGACGAAAAGAAATCGCGCAGGCAGCCTATGAACAAATGATTAACTTATCTTACTTCCCTTTAACGTTAAGCCATAAGCCGGCAATCGAATTATCTGCAAAAATAAGTGAACATTTAAAGGGCTCCTATACCACTTTTTTTACGAACAGCGGCTCTGAGGCGAATGAGACAGCTTTCAAGATTGCCAGGCAATATCATTCACAAAATGGAAATCCAGGTAAATACAAATTCATCTCTAGGTATAGGGCTTATCATGGTAATACTTTCGGGGCGCTAAGCGCGACCGCACAGGCGAACCGGAGAGTGAAATATGACCCGGCGGTTCCAGGTTTCCTGCATGTGCCACCGCCGTACAGTTATCGAAGCCCATTTGGGGACAACGTTGAGAACACCGATTTGCTAGCAGCCGAATATATCGATCAGGTTATTAATTTTGAAGGGTCCGAAACGGTAGCCGGTGTTATTCTTGAACCATTCATCTCTGGTGGCGGGGTCCTCATTCCTTCGAAAGAATACCTAACAAGAGTTTCAGAAATCTGTAAGAAGCATGATGTTCTCTTAATTGTGGATGAAGTGGTTTCAGGTTTTGGAAGAACCGGAAAAATGTTTGGATTCATGCACTCCGATGGTGTCCAACCTGATATTGTAACGATGGCAAAGGGTTTAACCAGCGGTTATCTTCCACTTGGAGCAACGGCAGTGAATTCTAGGATTTATGAGAAATTCAAAGAGAATGGAAAGTTAAATCATTTCAGGCATGTGTCAACATATGGAGGCCATCCAGCATCTTGCGCAGTTGCTCTAAAGAATATTGAAATCATAGAAAATGAAAAAATCGTTCAACGAGTATCTGAACTCAGTGAATCGACACTCAGTGAACTCTTTGAATTGACAGCCCTGGATAAAGTAGGGGAAGTACGTGGTGTTGGATTTTTATATGGCATTGAATTAGTGGAAGATAAAAAGAAAAAAACACCTGTTTCCGATGAGTTCATGGGTAAAATAATAGGGGCTTGCAAGGAAAAGGGCCTTATCATCGGCCGTAATGGTGATACAGTTCCTGGATATGGAAATGTATTGATCATTGCACCGCCTTTATCTTCGACCGTTGAAGATTTACGCTTTGTCATTGAAACGGTTAAATCTGTTTTATATGAATTATGCTAACCATAAAAGATGATTAGCTTTAGGGTGCTATATTTATAGACGAATTTGAAGATGGGCATGATATGTCTAATCGTTTTGACATCCCATGTCCATTTTTTCATATTGGGTCTCACAGTGTGGGAAAACTGGTGAATCCGAAGTAGGAGGAAATATGCAATCACAACAAAGGTTATTGGTGGTTCTTGCTCATCCCGATGATGAATCATTCCTGTGTGGCGGAACCATTGCCAAAATGTCTGAAAGAGGTGTTCATATAACTTTACTATGTGCGACAAAAGGCGAAATGGGCAGGCGCATGGGAAATCCCATTCTTACTACAAGGGAGGCATTGCCTGAACTAAGGGTAGAGGAGTTAAAAAGAGCTTGTGAAGAATTGGGGATCAGCGACCTGCGATTTTTACACGTAAGGGATAAAACGATTGAATTTGAAAGCTTCGATTTATTGGCGGTGAGAATCGTAAAGGTGATTCGTAAGGTTCAACCGAATGCACTAGTAACATTCCATGAGAAATATGGCGGGCATCCAGACCATTGTGCGATTGGCCGTGCTGCCGAATTTGCTTTTCTAAAATCCCGTGATCCCGATTTTTATCCAGATCCAGTATTTCCACCTTTTAAAGTTCAAAGTCTGTACTTTGTCCTTTGGCATGTGTTTTATGATGAATGGTTAAAGGAAAACGGGCTGAGCAGAATCACAAGAGTGAATATAGCAGGGACTTTACAGAAAAAGATCCGAGCTTTAAGATCTCATCGTTCCCAGACTCTAGCCGTTCCTGAACTGTGGGGAAACCAAAAGCCGAACTTGCCTTTTTTAAAGGAATCCGAGTATTTTATCAAAGGGAATTCACCTAATAATATAGAAGAGACCGATCTTTTTCAAACGATTGAAAGTAGGGGATGATCCTAATGATTCAGGTTATCTGGGAAGGGGGAAGGAATGTATGGAATTAGAAAAATATGAGCCAATGGAAGAAACGTGTCAGGAACAGCAAAATTCGAATTCACCGCTTCAAAATAAGGTGCTTTTATGGATGGGCGGTATCGCTTTTACCTTTTTTATAGCACTTTTAGGCTTGGGGCTGTCCAAGATTACAGGATTCAATCGAATCGGTCCTCTTGCGTGTTCGATCATCATTGCCGTGATTTATCGTCAAATCGCTGGTTATCCAGAAAAATTCCGGACGGGAATTGAATTTTCCGCTAAAAAACTTTTGCGTTTTGCCATTATTTTATACGGATTGAAGTTAAATATTGATGTGATTTTCAATCAGGGTTTGCCATTGTTGATACGTGACATAGGGACAGTAACATTTGCCATAGTCGTGATGGTCCTGATTGCAAAGTGGTTTAAGGCAGATGCCTCCATTTCCCTTCTTCTTGCTGTTGGAACTGGGATATGCGGTGCAGCGGCTATTGCGGCAATATCTCCAATCGTGAAAGCAAAGGAAGAAGATACAGCCATAGGCGTCGGGATAATCGCTTTAACGGGAACGCTTTTCTCCATTGTTTATACCCTTTTACGTCCAATCCTACCGATGTCCGCTTTGGATTATGGTATATGGTCTGGAATCAGTCTTCATGAAATCGCCCATGTTGCATTGGCAGGAGCTCCGGCTGGTGAAGATGCGCTAGCGATTGCACTCCTCGCAAAATTGGGCCGTGTCTTTTTACTTATCCCTTTATGCTTCATTTTTATGTATTGGATGAAAAAACGTACATCCGGGAAAATGGGCCATGATGCCAAAATTGATTTTCCCTGGTTCCTCGTTGGTTTTATAATCATGAGTCTAATTGGAAGTTATGTGTTTGGAACTTATATTACTGTGTCTCCAATCGTAATGGATGGTATATCCAATACGACTACATTCATATTAACAATGGCCATGATCGGTCTTGGACTGAATGTAAGCCTGCAGGCACTGCGCACAAAAGCCATGCGTCCTCTTTTAGCCATGACCATTACCTCTTTGCTGCTTTCCATAATCTCGTACTTTATTGTTTAATCTTCCACTTGTGGTGACGGGTGCATATAGGATACCCTGAATACGAGTACTAATCGGGGCTTATTTATTCATTCATAGAAAACGGTTTTTGAATGTGAGTTGTATTGGAAAAGAAACAATGGATAATCCGTCAAATCCCAATATAAGGAAAAGCGAGTGTTGGCATGTTTGAAAATTATAACTATTTGGTTTACAATATAAGAACTGATACGAACATTACGATGTCTTTTTCTGTTTGGAGGAAATTTTATGGAGTTAGACTTTAAAAATCCAATCCCATTACACGCTCAATTAAAAACCATATTGGAAAATCAGATTTTAGAAGGTTATTATAAAGACAAAATCCCGAGTGAAAGGGAACTAATGGATATGTATTCAGTCAGCAGAAGCACTGTACGGGAAGCCGTATCCATCCTGGTTCGTGAGGGGATATTGGAAAAAAGGCATGGGAAGGGAACGTTCGTTTCCCTTAAACCCGTACAGGAATGGCTTAAAATGATAAGTTTCACTGAAACTACTAAAGGCATGGGGATTGAATTACTGGATCATGGCCGTGTAATGACGCCTGAAAATATAGCTGATGCAAATGGTTTTGAAGATGAATCTTACCATATTAAAAGGCTGCGTCTACAGGGGGATGTCCCCATAGCCATTGAATTGCATTATTATTCTTTGGACCTAGGAAAAGAATTGACGAAATTCGATTTAAGTACCACCGTATTATATGACGCACTCGAAGGAGATCTGAACATTAACTTTTGTGAAGCGGAGCAAATTATAACCTGCGGCTTTCCAACAAAAGAAGATGCTGAACATTTGGGGATAAAAGAAACGATGTGTTTGCTGATTACAGAACGGATGATTTTTGATTCTGATGGTAACTTAGTAGAATATTATAAAGGATTATTCAGATCGGATATGTACTCTTTCGCTATGAAAATGTCCCGGAAGAACTGATTTTGGGGACATGAAATGACCTAAGCCTTTCTAATAAGCAGAGAGGCCTAGGTCATTTTCGGCTCTAAATTCATTGAGATAAATTATTCGGTTTTGAACTGTTAAAAACCCATTATCTTAAGTTATTGTTCGTCTATTTTAATAGCATAGGAACGTATTAATATAAGCGTTATGAAATTTTTATACATTACTTCAAGTTTTAGAATATGAAGGCTTATCCACCGTTTTCAGCCGTTTGATTTTTGAGGGCTTGCCATCCTCCAATTTACCCGACATAAACCCAAGTACAACTCCAAGCAGTTCATCAGCTCCCACTTCCACAGGCTAATGTCCGAGCAGTTCATTTAGTTCTTTCTCACGCTCCACAAACTCAAAACTCGGAAACTCTCCAGAAAACTTCGCAGATTATCTTCAAGATCATTCACAAGCTTAGCACCTGTATGGCGCCGAATCCCCTGAGCATCATTCATCACAATCACGGCAAACACTGTCGCAGGAGATGTCTCCGTATGCAACCAGCCTTTATTCGCTCCCACATAGGATTAGTGCGAACTTGGCATGCCACCTGTTGTGAAGGCCTGCTTCAAATCCCACTTTCCGGTCAGATTTAATATGCATAAAATTTTCAGCCCTTCCGAATGCCGATCACCGACAGCATTTTAAACAAGAACTAGAAGATTATATCCACTTCAATCACCGACGAACCAAAGCGAAATTAAAAGGCATGAGCCCAGTAGATTACCGGGTTCATGCCCTCAAGGCTGTCTAATTAAATAAAGTGTCTAACTTTTTGGGTTCACTTCAATATGACCGGTTTGTTTCATTTAAATTCCACTATCTCTTTTTGAACTTTGATCTTTATTTCTTTTATTTCCTTTACTGTTGTCCCCACTAACAGGAGCTTGTCCGTGTAATTGCGGTGAATTTTGATTTCGGCTGCCTTTATTAAATTTTTTTGTCATGTCTCACATCTCCTTTCTTATTTCAAATATAGTTTGTCCCCTTTTGGGCAGTGATATTAAGTGATATTCTGACCGACCCATTCTCACCTAAAATTAATGAAGAATCTGAACAATAATAAGTATATGGCAAATAATTTGGTTCTCCTGAAATTTATGCCAGTCTAGGCGGTTCAGGCGTGCTTTTTTCCGGGGAAAGTCATTTTTTCATAATAATATTTATAGGATTGGTCCCTTAAGGAAAATCTATAACTGATGATTATTAACAAGGGTGTTAAGGGTGGCTATGGAATGAATAAGATCAAGGATATAAACCCGGAAGATTTAAAAAAGATACAGAATGTAACCGAGCGAATGTCTTTCACAAAAAACTTCAGGTCTGCTACTGCTGAAGAATGGTTTGTTTTTATTCCCGGCTTTAAGGATCCAGTTACTGGAGGCGCTGCTGGAAAGGTTATAGTTCACTACAATCTATATGGAAACAAAGATATGTTCATTAACACGACTGTCATTCTGGATGACTATGCTCTATTTGAGGAAGAAAATTTTCAGCTGGTTTACTCCATTTGTGATGAACTTGTAAATCGTCTAGTAGGATACGCTGATACACTACTGTCAGTACACGCAGGTTCAAATTCTTATAATGCTGAGTACAAACGATAATGGTTGTGAGAAGAATAGGAGGAAAAACAGTGCATCATAATCTGGTTCAGTCAATAATCGAACATTCAGTCCCGCTTACAAGTGAAGCTGATTGGGATAAGCTCGTTCAACAAGTTAAAAATTCAAAATTTGTTTTGCTGGGTGAGGCATCACATGGAACATCCGAGTTTTACACGGCCCGAGTTGAAATAACAAAAAAACTGATTAAAGAAAAAGGGTTCACCTTTGTAGCCGTTGAAGGCGATTGGCCCGCATGCCAGGCAATTAATAGATATGTTAAAGGTTATGACCTAGAAACTAAATCCGCACAGGATGTTCTTAAGAGTTTTGACCGCTGGCCGACCTGGATGTGGGCAAACGAGGAAATAATCGACTTGATCGAATGGATGAAACAATACAATGAGTCTGGACAAAATCAAAAGAAAATTGGATTTTATGGAATCGATATCTATAGTCTTTGGGAATCCATGGATGAAGTCATCCATTACTTAAAGCAAATTGATTCACCTGACCTCGATGCTGCCAGACAGGCGTTCACATGTTTTGAGCCATTCAATCGGAATAACGAAGAGTACGCAGTTTCGGCAGGCATTTATTCGGAAGACTGTATAGAGGAGGTAGCCGAATTACTGACAACTATTCAGCGAAAAAAAGAAAAATACCCCCATCACGAAGAATTGAATTTGAATCTTCAAGTGAATGCACTGGTGGCGTATAATGCAGAAAATTATTACAGGACAATGGTAGTTCATGACGATAGATCATGGAATATTCGAGATATGCATATGGTGGATGCACTTAATGAAATTATGGATTTTTACGGTTCTGAAGGCAAGGCGATTGTGTGGGAACATAATACCCATGTTGGCGATGCCAGTGCTACTGATATGAGAGATTCCGGGATGATTAATGTCGGCCAGGTCATTCGTGAGCAAAACCCAACTGAAGATGTATTTATCACAGGTTTCGGAACCTACAGGGGAACTGTAATTGCAGCAGACGAGTGGGGCATGGATTTTGAAATAAAAACAGTACCTCCGGCAATGAAGGGAAGTTGGGAGGAGGCTATGCACCTTTCGGGGGCGTATGATAAGTTGCTCATTTTCAATGATGAAAATCGGCAGCTATTCCTAGATAGGATTGGGCATCGGGCGATTGGGGTTGTATACAGACCGGAATATGAACAATATGGAAACTATGTACCTTCTGTATTGTCAAATAGATATGATGCTTTTGTTTACATTGATGAGACTCAAGCGCTTCACCCGCTTGTTCATGAAAAAGCACCCGTTGTGTTATAAAGGGCTTGAAGTTATTACGGTTCCTTAGCTTGAACCGGAAATACGCGGATTTACAACGTTAAGGAAATCCAAATATAAATAAGCCTATTTCCTCGATGGAAAGTGAGAAATTAAGCTTTAGTTGCTTCATAAAAGGGACAGATTGTGGAATAAAACTGAAAAATAAAGATAAAAACCGTCCTTTATAGAATGGTTTTTATCTTTATCTTTATCTCTATTTGCTGATGGAATGGGGTTATTTAATAAACTACTAGTTAATGGGATAAAGTAATTGAGAAAAGGCCCTCCTAAACAACCGGTTAATAGAGTCCCGATACCAATTGTTCCATTGAATGTGATTACCAAAACAAGATAAATTAATGTTTTTGAAAAAAAAATCATTCCAGTTAAATCTTGAATGATCAACATCAAACGGTCTATAGGTGCAAAATTTTCATGTAAGTAGATAGCCGTTCCTAGTCCTATAACAGCTAAACAGACAAGTTTATTGAGTATTAGTTCTGGCTGTACCAAAGCCATATTCAATTACCAAGGCCTGTTATAAAAGCTGTCAGCAGACCAAAAATTCTGGTCTTTGCCTTTTTAAAAGCGAATTTAAAAATATCATGATAAAGGCTATTATGAATTCCCAGCTTACAGTAAGGTAGACTTGTATGGAAAGCCCGTCCAAAAGGGCGCCAAATGGTGATGTTCCAAGGTCTGATTGGATAGTTAAAGAACAACCAAGGGTTAATAGTGTGATCCCGATCAGATAGAGGTTAATTTTTGTTTTACTTACATTTAACACACTTATTCATTAATTAATTCTTTTTTCATTAAAAGATGTGGACCGCCATCTTCCATAAAGACATCGGATGAAGTTTGATAGCCGAGTTTTTTATAAAAGCCCTCTGCCTGTGTTTGACCATGTAATTTAACCAGGGATAATTCCATTTCCTTTGCAATTTCTTCTAACGTTTTTATTATTATTTTTCCAAGACCAAATTTACGGTAAGGCTCTAAGATGCAAATTCTCTCCAATTTACCTAAACCATCAACAACTCTTAACCTTCCAGTTCCGACTGGTTGTTCATTATAATAAACTAATATGTGTTCAGAAGGAGCATTAAGTGTATCAAATTCATCAAATTCACTTTCTAATTGGAAACCTTGTTCCTCGACAAATACTTCTTTTCTGATATGAAAGGCTATTTTCAAATCATTTTCTGTAGTTATTCTTTTAGAATCCAATGTTCTTCATCCCTTTTCTAGATTTATTTAATAAGACAAGTCATAATAAATGTCTATCCTTTTTATAGTATAAATGAAATTAATTTTGTTGTAAATACAACAAAAAGTCAGGGGCTTTTTGAATGAAGGAAATACTCCGTGAAATTGGAATGATAGCAAGGGCATTGGACTCTATAAGTAATATTGAATTTAAAGAATTTGACCTTACAAAAGGGCAGTATTTGTATCTTGTTCGAATATGTGAAAATCCAGGAATCATTCAAGAAAAGTTAGCAGAAATGATAAAGGTCGACCGAACGACAGCAGCTCGTGCCATTAAAAAACTTGAAATTCAAGGTTTTATCGAAAAGAAAAATGATGAGGGCAACAAAAAAATTAAAAAGTTATATCCTACTGATAAAGGTGAAAAGGTCTATCCTTTTTTACAGAAAGAAGGGGAGTATACCGACAAGGTTGCATTATCTGGATTTTCTTTGGAAGAAACGGAAGCGGTGTTTCATCTTCTTCAAAGGGTCAGAAAAAATATTGAGGTAGATTGGGAATTTATGAAAAAGGGAAATAAAAGGGGATATTGATACAGCTTATAAGTTATCGCTTATTTATGGGTGACTAATCGGTGTAAGCATGGAGTGGTTGTGTATTATAAAGAGAGGCTCGATTCCGAATGGAAATCGAGCCTCTTTCTTATTAACCAGCTACATTTTCAGTAAACTGACTATTGTAAAGATCTGCGTAGAAACCATTTACTTCTAATAGTTCCGAATGCGTTCCTTGCTCGATCACTTTTCCTTGATCCATAACGAGAATCAAATCTGCATCCTTAATCGTTGAGAGACGATGGGCAATGACAAAGCTAGTCCGTCCTTCCATCAGTCTGTTCATCGCCTTTTGGATAAAGACTTCGGTCCGAGTGTCCACACTCGACGTCGCTTCATCCAATATCATGATTGGTGGATCTGCAAGAACAGCTCGTGCGATTGTCAAAAGCTGCTTTTGTCCTTGTGAGATGTTCGAAGCTTCTTCGTTCAAAACTGTCTCATAACCATCTGGCAGTGTCCGAATGAAATGGTCGGCATGTGCCGTCCGAGCAGCTGTAAAAATTTCTTCATCTGTTGCTCCATCTTTTCCATAAGCGATATTGTCCTTAATCGTGCCATTAAAGAGCCAGGTATCTTGAAGCACCATCCCAAAGTTCTTACGAAGATCATTCCTGGACATATTCCGTGTATCCAGACCATCAATTTTAATCTTTCCGGCATTTAGTTCATAAAATCTCATCAAGAGATTTATCATAGTCGTTTTTCCAGCACCAGTTGGTCCAACAATTGCGACCGTCTGTCCAGACGAGACATCGATGTTCATATCTTTAATTAACATTTCTTCCCCATATCCAAAGTCGACATGTTCAAAAGTGACAGCACCATTTGCTCTCCTTATTTTAGCTGTGGTTTTTTCTTTCATTTCCTCTTCTTCATCAAGTAGCTCAAAGACACGCTCAGCTGCTGCAACCGTTGACTGAATAATGTTTGCGATGTTGGCTGTTTGTGTGATCGGCTGGGTGAACTGCTTTGAATATGTGATGAATGCTTGAATATCACCAATTGAGATCGAACGTTGCGTTACCAATATTCCGCCGACAACGCTGATGAGGACATAGCTCAAATTTCCGATAAAAAACATCATGGGCATGATGATACCAGATATAAACTGTGCCTTTCTTCCCGCTTTATACAATTCTTCATTAACCTTAGTAAACTGGGCACTTGCCTTTTTTTCATGTCCGAATGCTTTAACGACTTGATGGCCAGTGTACATCTCTTCAATGTGCCCATTTAATTGCCCAAGTGTACGCTGTTGATCGGCAAAATGTTTTTGGGATCTTTTTAAAATAGGCCGGATTGCAAATATTGACAAAGGTAAGCTGACTATCGAGATTAATGTCAATAACGGGCTAATGGAAAGCATCATGATGATAATCCCCAAAATCGTGACGATTGATGTGATGAACTGCGTTAAGCTTTGTTGAAGGGTGCTCCCGATTGTATCAATATCATTTGTCATTCGGCTAAGTGTTTCACCGTTAGGACGTCCTTCAAAATATTTGAGAGGAAGTTTCTCGAGCTTTTTATTAACATCTTCCCGTAGATCATATACCGTTTCTTGTGCAACACTGGACATAATGTATTGTTGTACATAGTTGAAAAGGCTGCTTAAGACATACAGTCCAGCAAGTAGTAGAAGAATCTGGCCAATTTTATCAAAATTAATAGCAGCTCCAGGTATTCCTTGAAATTTCCCGTAGGCTCCTTCGAATAATTCCGTAATCGCCGTTCCCATGATTTTTGGTCCAACAATCATGAAAATCGTACTCATGATTGCAGCGAAGAACACGGCAATCAATTTGTTGCGCCGCGGTTTTAAATAGGCCAAGAGACGTCTTAGTGTTCCTTTAAAATCTTTTGCTTTTTGACCCATCATCATCATGTTACCGCCACCAGGACCATGCCCCATCTGACCGCCGCTTTGAGGTTTTTTTTGATTACTCATGCAATTTCCTCCTCTGAGAGCTGTGATAAGGCGATTTCACGGTATATGTCATTTGTACTTAGCAATTCTTGGTGTGTTCCCATACCCGCAATGTGTCCTTCGTCCAATACAATGATTCGGTCAGCGTCAACGACCGTACTGACACGCTGTGCAACGAGTAGTACCGTCGCATTTTTCGTTTCATCTTTCAAGGCTGCACGAAGGTTGGCATCTGTCTTGAAGTCTAGTGCAGAAAAACTATCATCAAATATATAAATATCAGGTTTCCTAATGAGTGCCCGTGCAATCGAAAGCCGTTGCTTTTGCCCTCCTGACAGGTTTGAGCCTCCTTGTTCGATTTCTGCATGATAGCCGTCTTTCATGCTACTGATAAAATCTTCAGCTTGCGCGATACGGGCTGCATGCTCAATTTCAGCTTGTGTGGCGGTTTGTTTTCCAAAGCGAATGTTTTCAGCAATGGTACCAGTAAAGAGGACAGCCTTTTGTGGTACAAAGCCAATTTTTGACCGGACTTCATCTTGTGATGAATTACGAATATCAACACCATTGACACGAATTGTCCCACTTAAAGTATCATAGAAGCGAGGGATCAAATTGACGAGCGTCGTTTTCCCTGAACCAGTTCCGCCGATTATTGCGGTGATTTCACCAGGTCTTGCAGAAAAACTGATATCCGATAATGCAGGCTCTTCTGCCCCTGGGTAACTGAACGTCACATGTTCAAATTCAAGTGTACCGTGTTCACGATCTGCCTTTTCTGTCCCTTCATCTAAGAATGAAGGTTTCATGTCAAGGACTTCGTTTATCCTCGTTGCGGATACAGCCGCGCGTGGAACCATAACGAACATCATGGATGCCATTACAAGGGCGAACATAATTTGCATTACATATTGGATAAAGGCCATTAAGTCCCCAATCTGCATGCCGCCGTTATCAATACGAACTCCTCCGAACCAAATGATACCAACAACCGTCAAGTTCATGACAAGCATCATTACAGGCATCATGAACGCCATGATTTTATTGACTTTGATCGAGACATCTGTCAATTCTTTATTCGCTTTCTTAAGACGTTCTTTTTCTTGGGTTTCACGATTGAAGGCACGAATGACACGAATTCCAGTTAAATTTTCTCTTAATACAAGGTTTAACCGGTCTAATCGTTTTTGCACCTTTTGAAAAAGAGGTACACCTTTGTATAGAATAAGCAGGATCGAACCAATCAACAAAGGCATAGTGACGACAATGACAAGGGATAATTTTGCATCCATGGATACTGCCATGATCACTCCACCGACTAACATGATGGGTGCACTGATTACCATACGTAGCATCATGATAACCACTTGCTGGACTTGTGTTATATCATTGGTCGTCCTTGTAATCAATGACGCGGTACCGACTTCATCAAATTCTTGTAACGAAAATTTTTCTACATGATTAAAGACTCTCAGCCGGAGATCCCGTCCCATTCCCATTGCCGCTTTGGACGAATAGTAGCTTGCGATTATGGAAGCACAAGCGCCAAGTGCTGAAACTAACAGCATCAAACCACCGATTTTCCAAATGTAAGGAGTGTCACCTCGAACGACGCCTTTATCAATAATATCCGCCATGAGTGTAGGTAAAAAGAGGTCCGACATCGATTGAATAAAAACCAGACCGATAACTGCTGAAATAATCCACTTATAAACGGATAAATTTTTCAGTATTTTTATCATTTTGTACACTCTCCTTGTTCTGTTGCTTGAGCTTCTAAAAAGTTTGTAATTTGAAGATGCGTTTCAAGCAACTCTTCATACTGTTCTTCAGAAAGCAATTCAATCGCCGATTGAAATATTTGGTGGATACTGCTTTCTTGAAAATGAATCATTTTTAATGTATTTTCCCCCTTTTCGGTGATTGACAGCTGAATCTCACGCCGGTTGCCCTCCACATGCTCTCGTTGGAGCATGCCTGCCCGAACAAGGCCATCGACCGCTTGACTCAGCGTGCTTTTTGGAAGAAACGTTTTCTCCCCAACTATTTTTTGAGTGGTCTCCTTATGAGGGGAAATGGTCATCAAAATGGAGTATTGCGGAACTGTTAAATCATTTTCTGCCGCTGTCTTTTGAACGAATCGCATGATATTTTTCTGCACGTTCCAAAATGAACGCAATAGTTGTACTGATCGAATTATTTGTTTTTCATTCTTCACTCAACATCACCATTCTTTCTTTATTAAACTGTTCCAAACTGAACATTTATTTTTATGAATTATTTTAATTTACATCTATTTTTCAACTTAGTCAACAAAAAAAACGCTTTCATCATTCCGGTGTTTTTCTTGACTTTGGTTCGTACATAAATAGGCTTTGTACTTCAGGCAAAGTCGTTTAGGAAATTCAAACAACACATTTTTTCATGTTCTTAATTCACTAGACAAGAAAATTGATCTGTTTTACAAAGTGAAATTAGTTGAAAATATGTGATAAAAAGTGTTAGGATAATATTGAATTGGATTAGTACCAGGTAATAATACTAGATGATAACGTAAATGAGAATGTATGGGTGTTAAATAGAAAGCATGTTTACATAATGGAGATTTTTCTTCCTTCGAGAAAACATAAGCGAATTTAGTTTGCGAGACAAAGAGATAGCTAAAGAGAAACAATAGTGTTTCGTGATACAGCACTCCCGTTTGAAAAGGATGCCAGTATGAGGACCAGCATTTGGGTTTTAAAGTAAAATGTTCTGATTATTAGGAGGGATGATGACATATGGTTGAAAACCGTCATCTGCAAGCAGGTCTGAGTGATGAAAATGTTCTAGAGATGTATAAAGTGATGTTGTTGGCAAGACGTATAGATGAACGGATGTGGCTGTTGAACAGATCTGGAAAAATTCCATTCGTCGTTTCTTGTCAAGGACAAGAAGCAGCTCAAGTGGGTGCTGCGTTTGCTTTAAATCGTGAAAAGGATTATATCCTTCCCTATTACCGGGATCTTGGGGTAGTGCTTGCATTTGGGATGACCGCCAGAGATTTAATGTTATCCAGTTTTGCAAAAGCGGAAGATCCGAATTCAGGCGGAAGGCAAATGCCTGGGCATTTTGGGCAAAAAAAGAATCGCATCGTAACGGGATCTTCGCCAGTTACCACTCAAGTGCCGCATGCAGTGGGGATTGCACTCGCTGCAAAAATGGAAGGAAAAGATATCGTTTCGTTCGTTACATTTGGTGAAGGGTCATCAAACCAAGGTGATTTCCATGAAGGAGCGAATTTTGCAGGTGTACATAAACTTCCGGTTATCTTGATGTGCGAGAATAATCAATATGCCATTTCCGTCCCTATCGAAAAACAATTGGCTTGCAGCAAAGTGTCGGACCGAGCCATTGGTTATGGCATGCCAGGGGTGACGGTTGATGGAAATGATCCGATCGAAGTATACCGGGTGGTGAAAGAAGCGGCTGAGAGGGGAAGGCGTGGTGAAGGACCAAGCTTGATTGAAACGGTTTCATACAGGTTGACACCCCATTCAAGCGACGATGATGATAGTCAATACAGGTCGCCTGAAGAAGTATCGGAGGCAAAAAAAATAGATTCAATCATTACATTCGGGGCCTATTTAAAAGCTGTAGGGATCATGGATGATCAATTAGAGAAACAAATGAACGAGGAAATAATGGAAGTTGTGAACGAAGCGACGGATTATGCGGAAAATGCTCCATTTGCAAATGAAGACACGCTTTCAAAATACGTTTATGCAGATAAGTAAGGAGGAAAGAAGATGGCAGTGATATCTTATATAGATGCCGTAATAATGGCTATGCGAGAAGAAATGGAACGTGATTCCCGTGTATTTGTCTTAGGGGAGGACGTAGGGAAAAAAGGCGGCGTTTTTAAAGCGACATCTGGTTTATACGAACAATTCGGGGAACAGCGGGTCATTGATACCCCGCTTGCTGAATCAGCAATCGCAGGAGTGGGCATTGGCGCGGCCATGTATGGGATGAGGCCGATTGCAGAAATGCAATTTGCTGATTTTATCATGCCTGCAATCAACCAAATCATTTCAGAAGCTGCAAAAATTCGTTATCGCTCCAATAATGACTGGCAATGCCCTATCGTCATCAGGGCTCCATACGGCGGGGGAGTACATGGCGCGTTATACCATTCACAATCTGTTGAAGCCATTTTTGCCAATCAGCCAGGACTTAAAATTGTCATGCCATCTACGCCCTATGATGTGAAAGGGTTATTGAAAGCGGCAATTCGGGATGAGGACCCAGTCCTTTTCTTTGAACATAAACGTGCCTATCGCCTTATTAAAGAAGAAGTGCCGACTGATGATTATGTTTTACCCATTGGTAAAGCGGATGTAAAACGTGACGGCGAGGACGTTACCGTGATTACTTACGGCCTTTGTGTTCATTTTGCGCTTCAGGCAGCTGAAAGACTTGCCAGTGATGGCATATCCGTTCATATACTTGATCTGCGAACCGTTTATCCATTGGATCAAGAAGCCATTATTGAAGCTGCATCGAAAACAGGAAAGGTCCTATTGATTACTGAAGATAATAAGGAGGGGAGCATCATTGGTGAAGTATCGGCAATTATTGCAGAAAACTGCCTCTTCGATCTGGATGCTCCAATCATGAGACTGGCAGGCCCGGATGTTCCAGCGATGCCATATTCCCCAGCATTGGAGAAATCCTTCATGGTGAATCCTGAAAAAGTCGAAAAGGCACTGCGGGACCTGGCAGCCTATTAAATGATCGGCACGGAGGAACGAACCTTGTATTTCCGTTATTAATCATTCCGATGAAAAATCAATTAAGGAAATTGCCAAGGATGTCCGTGAACTTGCCCAAAAATTCCGAACAGGTAAGGTGAAACCTGAAGATATGGGAGAAGGGTACATTAACAATCAATAAAACAGGTGCTTTCTGTTCCATTCAGCCAATGGGGATAATCAATCATCCACAGAATACCACCCTTCAAGTTGAGTCTATCGTCAAACGACCTTAGAATTTTCTCGGATCTTATACGTTGCAGCAAGTCGGGCAAATAATAAACTTTACCTTGTATTTATTGGAGACGAGACTGCAGCGAGTATAGACCAAGCACCTGAAGGGTAATGTTCGAACAAGTTGACTATTTCATAAATTATTATTACTTTCAATACCATCCATATATAGTTCATATAATACAGATCAGTAATCATCAAAATCTGCCTTTTATATCGGGGTTGAATCTTAAAAATGAACGTAAGTCTAGCAACTATAAAAAAGTTTGCCAGACTTTTTTTGCGCTAAATATAAACCATAGAAGCGTGAAAAAATAATCTATTTGATTACGCTAGAGAGGGCTTATATATCTCGACCGATTTTTTTAAAAGGCTCTTTTCGTAAGATTGTTGTTTACAAAACGAAACTATTTAAGGTTGATTGGAGCGGAAGTGCGAGACTCCTGCGGGAGCAGCGGGACAGGTGAGACCCCACAGGCGTTTACGCCGAGGAGGCTCACCGCCCGCCCCGCGGAAAGCGAGCATCTGGAGGGGAAATCAACCACAACTCACTACCTGGTAAATAGCAACAAAGTATGTGAAAACAGCCTTTTAAAAACACTTTATTTCGCAGTGATTTTTTGAAAAAATTTCATTTTGTAAGGATGTATTGAACAAAAGCGCGGCATTATATGGTAAATGATTCTGGGTAAAGGAGACTTACTGGACAATTCTCCAATAATAAACTATTAGATATGGTATTTGAAAGTACATATTATGGAATTGTAATTGTCGATAAATTCGATATATTAGCAATGAATATTGTGAATTTTTAAATGTTGTACGCGGCACAGTGATTGGTGAACATGTAAAGTATTACCTCAAAACTTAGCACAGAATTTAAACGGGCGGTAGGAAGAAGAAACGAAATAACATGTTAAGTTTTTTTACTTTATTTTTCAGATAAAGGCAAGCCTATAGACTGGCTTGCCTTCTTTAATGATCTCCAGCTTCTTTAGTTTTTTATGATATGAAAAAACATTTATTTTGATTCGAAATCTGTGGCATTTTTATCCTGCCTTTATAGGTTTTTGTTTATTCTATACCGATTTTGGCAGAAAATAAATTTCAAGTTCATCTTATATTTTATATGAAATCCCTGACAATGTTTGTCATAATAAGAAAGTAGGAAGGGGGAACATCATGCTTCGATTATACGGGGCTTTAATCGGCCTTAGTTTGATATGGGGTTTATCGTTTGTTTTTATGAAGTGGTTGCTCCCGCCAGCGGGCATTTGGGGAATTGTTTTTCTCCGCTGTTTGGCAGGTGCTGTAATGCTGCTTCCCATTTTATGGTTGAAGCGCAGGGATATCAACTGGAAATTGCCGTGGAAAGCACTGGTCGTTGTCGGAATCTTCAATTGTGGATTAGCATGGGGATTAATAGCTTTAAGTGAAACAGAGATTAACAGCAGCACGGCATCGATTCTTAATGCAACCACTCCGATCTGGACGGGTATCATCGGATTTATCATTTTTTCATATGTTTTAACCGCCCGACAATGGGTGGGCATTCTTATCGGTTTTTTCGGAATTCTAGTATTGATGGATTTTCAAGTCGGTCAGCTTTTCGGCAAGGAATTCATTGGGGTTGGGACAATGCTGCTAGCGTCCACCTGTTATGGTTTTGCCGGCCAATTTACGAAAAGATTTCTTTCCAATACCAGCATATTGGTCATTACGACGTTTACGCTGCTCACGGGTGCCGTTATCGGTTTGATCGGGATGCTGATAACTGAGCCGATTAAGCCAGTGATGTTGTTGGAACCGCTAACGGTTTTATCCATAGTCGGTCTTGGGTGCTTTGGCTCTGGGCTAGGACAGCTGATCTATTTCTACATCAATAAAAATGGCAGCCCAGAGTTAGCCGCAACGGTCACATATCTTATTCCTGCAACCGCTATGGTTTGGGGCTATGTCCTGCTGGGAGAAGCGATTAATCCTAATGTAATTATTGGCCTGCTGATTATTTTCGCAGGAGTTTATCTTTCATCTAAGAAGTCAAAAGTAAATGATGGTACAAACTCTTCATCCGGAAAACATGGGGAATTGCGTCACGTAAAATAAAAAAACAAAACGAAATAGCCCTCACGTAAAGGATTTGTTTTTTCCTGGGGGCTTTCGTATTTAACTCTAATTCAATTTTGCCAAAGAAGTGATGGATCGTCTTTGCCGCGACTTATAGCTATAGCAGTAACCCATATTTAAAAATGGCATTTGCTTTAGAATGGATATTATAGAAATGAAAATGGACAAGGGTGTTTTTTTTGTCTTAAATTATTTTGAAGCTGAGATATATTAATTTGAGGTAATGTTGTTGACAACAAATGTTATTCATGATAAATTATCTTTAAATAAAGATATATCAATTCGAGATAATAAACCTCCTTTAATGAATAGGCCACTCTTATTGAAGGAAAAATGTAGGGGATTAAGGAAAAAGCTGAACATCCAAAAGTTGAATTGTTTTAATGGGAGGAATAAAATATGAACGGATTAAAAGGAATACACCACGTAACGGCCATAACAAGCAGTGCAGAAAAGAATTATGAATTTTTCACAAATATATTAGGCATGCGTTTAGTCAAGAAAACAGTTAACCAAGATGATATCCAAACGTATCACCTCTTTTTTGCTGACGATGTAGGCGGTCCAGGTACTGATATGACTTTCTTCGACTTTCCTGGTATTCCAAAAGGAGTGCATGGGACTAATGAGATTTCAAAAACATCCTTCCGTGTACCGAATGATGCAGCATTAGATTATTGGGTTAAGCGCTTCGATCGATTAGAAGTGGGGAATAAAGGAATCCAAGAACAATTTGGTAAAAAAATCATTTCTTTTGTTGATTTTGATGATCAGCAATATCAATTGATCTCAGATGAAAACAATGAAGGGATAGCAGCTGGAATCCCTTGGCAAAAAGGACCGATTCCCCTGGAGTATGCAATAACAGGATTAGGACCAATTTTCATTCGCATCGCCAACTTCGAATACTTTAAAGAAATGATGGAAAAAGTCCTATTATTCAAAGAAATAGACACTGAAGGATCATTTCATTTATTCGAAGTAGGGGAAGGTGGGAATGGTGCACAAGTAATTGTCGAACATAATTCGATCCTTCCTCAGGCACGGCAGGGTTTTGGGACTGTTCACCATACAGCCTTCCGTGTAGAAGACCGTTCCGTTCTGGAAGAATGGATCAAAAGAATGGAAAGCTTTCAATTTCATACGTCTGGTTATGTTGATCGTCACTTTTTTGAGTCGCTTTACGTGCGAGTGGCGCCGCAAATTTTATTCGAGTTTGCCACGGATGGTCCTGGATTTATGGGGGATGAGCCATATGAAACGCTTGGGGAAAAGTTATCTTTACCACCGTTCTTAGAACCGAAAAGGGATCAAATCGAAAAGTTGGTCCGTCCCATTGATACAGTAAGAAGCACCAAGGAATTCATTAAAGAATAAATGATAGCCTTTTGCGAATTATATATTGGTTTATGCCCATACTAAATTAGGTAGAAATAAAAAATGGAATAATCATTTGAAATATAAAAATGCTCTGGAGGAATTACTCATGACAAAAGATTTTTACACGGCCATTAAAGAGAGACGTTCATATTATGGAATCAATAAAGATATCCAAGTATCGGATGAGAAAATTAAAGAAATTGTTGAATTTGCCGTAAAACACACTCCATCGGCTTTTAATTCCCAATCTTCCCGACTTGTTGTTTTGACAGGCTCAGCACATGATAAATTATGGGATATTACGACGCAAGCGTTAAGGAAAGCTGTTGGAGAGGGAGATTTCTCTGGCACTCAACAAAAAATGGATTCCTTTAAAGCGGGATATGGGTCAGTTTTATTCTTTGAAGATGAATCTGTTGTGAAATCACTTCAAGAACAATTTGCAACTTATGCCGATAACTTCCCTATCTGGTCACAACAAACATCAGGGATGCATCAATTAGTTATTTGGACTGCACTTGAAGCAGAAGGGTTGGGAGCAACTTTACAGCATTATAATCCTCTAATTGATGATGAAGTGAAAAAAGAATGGGATGTCCCAAGTAATTGGAAATTGATTGCGCAAATGCCATTTGGAAATCCAGCAGCTCAACCGGGTGATAAAGAGTTCAAACCACTTGAGGATCGTATAAAATTTTATAAATAAAGTGGACTGATAAGAGAAACATTGTTGAGAGCCAATTCTAATTGGCTCTCTTTTGTTTGTGCTCATTTGCCCATGTTTTCAGTATTACAATAGCAAAAAATATTTCCACTAATTTTTGCTATATAGTGGCTATACATTATGTAAAAGTTCTATAAGTAATAATTTTGCTTGTTATTCAATTCTTTAAAAATGAGAGCTATTCCTTGGTCAAGTTTTTGTATATTTGTATTGGACACGTTTATCTTTAATATTTTTTCCTGGTGAAAATCATCTATATAATTTTGACCTATCGTCTCTACCAGTACTTGTTGATTTTGTAAGTTTTTGATGAGGTGAGCACTATTTAAACGATGAGGCAGTACGATATGAGCGTTCATACATATGGATGATGGGCGATAAAAGCCTTGAGCAGAGTGCTTTTCTAGAGCATCATATAGCAATTTTGCACGCCCTAGATAGGACAGACGTACTTTGTTTCTATGGCGTTCAAACATACCGCTCTTTATATAGATTTCCAAGGCTGCTTGTGAAATCATTGAACTATCAATATCCGCTGTTCTTTTATAAAGTTGAAAGTTGACCGCTAATGGTTTAGGCAATACGGCAACACCTATGCGCAATCCTGGAAACATTATTTTAGAGAAGCTTTTTAAATAAATGACCATGTGATGAGTATCCCCGGAAAAAATGGGGTCTACCTTCATATTCTCTTCGAAATCTGCTAAATAATCATCTTCTACAATATAGACACCATACTTTACAGCAAGTTTTAGTATCTCTTCTCGATCCTTTTTAGAATAAGAAGTCCCTAACGGATTATGGAAACGGGGCATCGTATAAAAGAATTTAATTTTCTGACTGCTAAAAATCCGCTCTAATTCCCCAAAGTCAATACCTGCTGCTGTTCGTTGGATTCCTAGCACGGAAATCTTGTACGCTTTCAATTGATCCACAAATAGATGATAACTAGGCTGTTCAACAAGTATATGGGTACGTTCATTAGGAAATGGGATGAACGTTAATAAGGAAAGTGCTTGTTGCACGCCAGAAGTAATGAAAATCTGTTCTTCTTTTGCGAAAACCTGATACTGCTCTAATTGTTTTTGTATCACTTTAATTAAAGAGGGTAGTCCTTTTGGGGTGCCATAGATAAACAATTCTTGCTGATAGGTATCGATGGCTTTGTTGATACAATGTTGAAAGTCATGATACGGAAATTGATGCCAAGAGGGAGCGGAGGTAACAAAGTCGATTTCCGCGGTTGGTTCACTTTTACCATCAAATTCTTTTTGAACGACATAATATCCACTTTTAGGAACCGCGTAGATTAAATGCCTCTTTTCCAATTCTTGCAGGGCTTTCAAGACTGTACTTTTACTACATTGATGTTGTTCGCTTAATCGACGAATCGATGGGAGTTTAAAGCCCGCTTTGAGCTGTCCATTTTGGATCAGAGATTCAAATTCATTAAACAAAGCTTCGTATTTTAACATGAATTCCTCCTAAAAACTGTACCGTTACAGATGCTTCTTATTTGTATTGTATCGTAGTGAAGCTTTTAATACGATATTAACAACCGGCCGGGTGTTGAAAAGGAGGAATTACTTAATATGCCAGAACAAAAAAAAGCCTATTTTGCGGCGATACTATATGCTTTTATTATTGGATTTTCATTTATTTTCACAAAGATATCATTAATGGAAGCGAGTCCGCTAGATATATTGGCACATAGATTTACGATGGCTTTTTTGATCGCGATAATTTATAAGCTGTATAGGAGGACATCAGTGAAAATGAGTGCAAAGGATACTTTGAAAATTCTTCCGTTGGTGCTCCTTTATCCAATTTCATTCTTTACCTTTCAAGTGTTTGGTCTCGTATATACCTCATCTTCAGAGGCGGGTATTATCCAAGCGACCATACCAATTTTCACGTTATTATCAGCTTCATTATTTTTGAAAGAATATGCGGGTAAAAGTCAAAAATTTTTCCTTTATGTATCTGTGATGGGGGTTATCTTTATCTTTGTCATGAATGACTTGCAACTTGAGGCTCATAGTTTGAAAGGAACGATCCTGATCTTATTATCCTCAATTGCTGCCGCTCTCTATAATGTGGTAGCAAGGACGTTAACAAAGCAATATTCACTATTTACATTAACTTATGTGATGACGTTCTTTGGTTTTGTTGCTTTTAATAGTATGGCCATCATCAACCATATAAATAATCAATCAATTAGTAGCTTTTTTTTACCCTTAACAAGTAGTTCATTTCTTATTTCAATCGTATATCTTGGTGCATTATCGTCACTGCTTACTGGTTTTTTATCAAACTATGCATTATCTATATTACCTGCCTCTAAAATGAGCGTTTTTAGTAATTTAGCGACATTGATTACGATCATAGCTGGGGTAATTTTCTTACATGAAACCATTCACTATTATCACGTTGTAGGTGCAATGATTATTCTTGTTGGTGTAATCGGCACGAACTATTTTGGTGGAAATCGGTCAAAGCATATTAGTAAAACTATTGCCGAGCCATTGATGAAAAGGGAGGTAAAGTGAATGAATAAATATGTGTTGTTACTCTTGATTAGTGGTATATGGGGATCTCAATTCTTCTTTATTGCATTAGTTATAGATGATGTTGGGGTTATTACTTTGTCAGCCATCAAAGCATATATCGGTGGTATCTGTTTACTCTTCATTGGTTTTTTCTTATCAAAAGAAGAGCGCAGAGTAAATAGGAGTTATTATAAATGGTATATAATCATTGCGGTTTTCGAGGTTGTACTGCCATTCGCGTTTATTGCACAAGGGCAGAAAACGGTGCCTAGCAGTATCGCAGCGATGCTGATTGGAATGGTTCCTGTCTTTACCATCCTCTTTTTAATAGCATTTTTCAAAAGAAAAAGCACAAGGGGGGAGATTACAAGTATCCTATTCGGATTTGCAGGTATTGCTTTCCTATCATGGCCAACACAAGGATTCCAAGACTTTTTTAACAGTATTCAGGGTAGTATCCTATTGATATTGGCTGCCATGAGTTTTGGATTATCATTGATTATCATGGAGAAATTAAACGAGGGGTCTTCCGTTATCCATATGAGAAATGTATTACTGATTGCCAGTGCATTTCTAATCCCCATGTCCCTTTTGTTTGAGCAATCTTTCAAATTGGATATAGAACGATCCCAATCAATCTACTTAGCGATTTTAGGCATATTCCATGCGGGTGTTGTTTATGCATTATTTAATAGGCTGATTCGGCAAGAAGGCGCTTTATTTACTTCATTTAGTAATTATATAGTGCCTGTCATCGGAATGATTTTAGGCTTTTACTTTTTACATGAAGCGTTGTCTATTCATCAATTGATTGGAATGGGTATAATTATGATGTCATTAGTTTTTTTAGACAAAAAATTAATGACAAAGTTGATAAGAAAGTAGTTTTTTATATGCTCTGGTCCATAGCTTTGTACAAATAAACGCAGTACTTTTAGAATTCGTAAAAATGGCGATGCGAAAGTGGTTAAAGGGAAGCAGGTTTAATTTATCTTTGTAAGATGGAATGATTGATAGAGATAGCAAAAGAACTACAAACCTTTTTATGATAACTAGATTCTATATCGACGCTATTAAGTATTTCAATTATTGTAGAAGAAGCATCTACTGAGGTTTAAGCAGATGCTTCTTTTTACTAAAAAAGGGTAACTGATTTATTATCGTAACCAGCAATAAATGCTTATATTTTTATTTATTCTGCATTAGATAGTGAAGCTTTTTTCTCCCTCTTCATTATAATAAATCCACTCCAGGCAAACATTAAGGATGCAAGATAAAAGATGCTTCCAATCGTTAAAAAGTCGACTAAATATCCGGTTGCAATCACGGCAGCTGCAGCACCAATGGATGTCCAAACATGGTAGTTTCCAATTTCCTTACCCGCAGTTGTTTTCTTAACATACCTTGCAAGTACCGTTTTTTCAGTATTTTTTTGAACAGCCCCAAGAACCCCCATAATAATCTGCAGGAGATAGACATGCCAAATTTCATATGCGAGAGGAAAGGCAAGAAGGATAAGTGCCATCCCCCATGAATAGATAAGGAGAAATGCTTTGTCACCGGCTTTATCAGTTAATTTTCCGATTAGAGGGTAACTAAGTGCAGCAGTCAGTGAGAATATGCCATATGCCCATCCGAATTGCGAATAGCTGGTACCTACATTTTTGATTAGCAAAATATAAAAAGGGAAGATCATGCTGGCAGCCATTCCAACAGTGCCTTGGTAAAAAACGAAACGTTTATAATTCATGGATGGTACTCCTCATAGAAAAGATTCATGAAGCGGTTATCAGGATCATATTTCTTTTTTAATTGAAAGAATTCCTCAGTACGCGGATAGGCTTCAAATAATTGTGTCTTGGTTGGATACCCATAATAGGGCAAATAGTAGCTGCCATTATGGTCAAGCGTCACATTGATCATGTCGCGGATGACCCTTCCCGTATTTTCCTTACTTTCGTTATCTGTCCCTTGATTGATGAGCATTACAAGTGCGAACATATCATCTTTGGCATAGGACATGAGTGATTCATCATTATGTTCCACATAACGAATTGTAATATTTAATAAATTAAAATCTTTTTCATCTAATAAAGTTTTTCTTAGGTCATCGATATAATCAGCAAATTGATCAATCGGAATGAAGTATTCTTGCAGCACTTCAGTTTTGGAGGGATTGCTGTAATCCATAAAGGCAGAGTCCGACCGCATCACATTGTTCCTGGAAACCAAGTTACCATCAATATTGGCCGTGTAAGTCTCCTGAGTTTCCCAAAACCTTTTTTTACCCCAGTCATTATAACGCGATAGACCAAGAAAGAATTTAGGCACGGCAACGATCGTTTCCCGTTTGAGAGTATTGTAGTTTGATAGCTGTGCTTGGTCATTTGCCCTATAATAATCCGTTACATACATTTCGTCCAAATAGGAGCCAGGAGCAACAGATATTCTTGCCAGATGCATTTTGACATCATCGTTTTGAAGAACATCTCTTTTAAAATACGATGTATATTCATCATAATGGAGTGATTTAGTTTTAATTTTATAAAGTTCGTCATCGGTAAGTTGGAGTGTCACATCAAGTATCACTCCAAACAAACCGTATCCGCCAATAACCGAAGAGAAGAGCTCCGGATTTTCATCGCGGCTCACCGTCAGGATTTGTCCTTTCGCGTTAAGCAATCTAAAAGATTCCACGGTTTCTATCAAGGCATGATGACGGATATCGCGGCCATGGACATTAACGCTCAAAGAACCGCCTATGGTAAAAATGTTTTGGGATTGACTGACCTTCAGTGCAAGTCCATATGGGTTGATATATCCCTGTAGATCAGCCCAGGTTGCTCCGCTTTGGACCGTGATGCGTTTTTCTTTTACATCCAAATCAAGGATCTTATCATATTGCTTCATATCAAGCAGGATTCCTTTTGGATATAGTGTCTGTCCCCCTTGGCTATGCTGCATACCGGCAATGGAAATGGGATCATCATTTTTTGCAGCTTCCAAAACGACCTTTTTGATTGCTTCTTCACTATCTTCTGCCTTTATCGCTTTCATTTTAACTGGCATCAACCGGCTGATATCTTCTGCAATGGGGTGGTCAAGCTTGAAATGAAAGGCCTGCAGGGAAAAACCAAATAATATTGCATATAGGATGATAAAGAAAAATCGTTTCATATAACTGGCTTTCGACTCCTCGTTAAAACTGTATGACACTCAAGTGAAATAATAAAAACGTATGAACTTTATAGAATAATGGAGTTACCACACCGTTCAGTGAGATTGCTGGGATTAATATTCATTAACAGTCAGCTGTTTTATCTAATGCGGACCAGTAAATCACTTTCATTTTCTTCTTCCAGAAAACCACATCAATTTCCGTATCGTCCGGGAAAGAATGGAAGACTTCGCAATAGTATTCATGGACTTCTGTGAACCCTACTAAAAAAATATCCGATTTTGCTGAAAAGTGTTGGTAAAATGACCCTTTTGACGTGCCGCTTTTTTTCACGATTTCGTCAACTGTAACTTTATCATAACCTTTTTCGCTAAATAGCTTTAAGGATATTTTTTGAATTTTTTCACGAGTCTTTTCTGCCGTATGCTGTTTCTTTCTTGGTTCAATCATGGAAAAACCACTGAGGGATAATTGACATAATATTCCTATGTAGTTTAATATCAGACTACAGTCTAGTTAGAGAGCGGATGGTCTATTTAATCTATCGTAAATTATGAATAATCACAACGCTTTCTTCATTTCATTTGGTATATTCTGAAAGCGCTTTCTAACGTTCCGAATCATGTATGAGGGGATGTTAATCCAGTGAAATCAGGAGGTTTTTCTAAAAAAATGGGTGAAAAGGGTGATTAAATTTTCCTAAAGATCTCTATCCAATCAGTAACTTTCATGAACGAAGGGTTATTTTATCCTGTGGATATGGACTCGTTTTAATAATATTGTTGGGTTCAATGAATGTAAATGGAGGGGAGGTGGTATTGAATTTGGTGGTATCGGGATTGAACCAGAGAGTCGGGGAGCAAGGAAAAGTCCGCTATAATCGTATGTTTTTTGGGAAAAGGTAGCTTGAATAGGGAGGAAATAATCATGAATCATTTCAGTGGTGAAATAGAGAAAAGAACGATCAATAAAACGATGAGACGCATTCTTCCATTTATCTTGATCCTTTATAGCATTGCTTACTTGGACAGGGTCAATTTAGGCTATGCTGCTTTACAAATGAACGCAGAATTAGCCTTATCCGCTGAGGTTTTTGGATTGCTTTCCGGTATTTTCTTTATTGGCTATTTCTTCTTTGAAGTTCCAAGCAACATGATCATGCATAAAGTGGGAGCTCGGATATGGATTGCCCGTATAATGATTTCATGGGGACTTGTGGTCATATTAACAGGTTTTGCGCAAACAACGATGCATTTATACATTCTCCGTTTTTTATTAGGTGTCGCCGAAGCTGGATTTTTCCCTGGTATAATTTTGTATTTAACTTATTAGTTCAGGGCCCGCGAAAGAGGACGGGCAACAGCGGCCCTGCTTTTAGCCTTACCGATTGGCGGATTGATTGGTGCACCTGTGTCGACATGGATTCTTGACAATATTTCCTGGTTCGGTATGGCAGGGTGGAGATGGATGTTCATCCTTGAAGGCATTCCGGCCATTATTATTGGAATTGTTGTTGTTTTCTATTTAACTAATAGACCTACTAACGCTAAATGGTTATCTAAGGAAGAAAGCGATTGGTTAGAAGGGGAGTTAAGTGCTGAAAGAAAAGTAAGCTCGAAAATAAATAAAGTCACTAAGCTTGATATGCTGAAGGATTCGAAAATCTGGAAGTTGGCACTTTTTTATTTCGCTGGGTACACATCTATCTATGGATTGTCATTCTGGATGCCAACCATCATAAAATCTTTATCGGAAAATGCAACAACCAATTTAGAAATAGGCTGGTTAGCGATGATTCCTTCGTTAGTCGGTATACCTGCGGTTATATTTGTTGGCTGGAATTCTGATCGGACGAATGCACATAAACCACACTTGCTCGTTTGTCTCCTGATAGCAGTTACCGGATTTATCGGGTGCGGCTTTTCAGATGGTGTCTTTATGATGGTGCTGATGTTAACGATTACATCATTCGGGTTATACGGTTTCAGTGGATGTTTCTTTGCCTATATGACATTTTTCTTCACTGAAAACTAAGAAACATCATTGGAAACCACAAGTTTCTATGGTGTTTTTTTAATATTTTCATATTGTTATACCGCTAATAACGTGTTAGAAATGGCACTTTCCATGGATATAAAGTACCGTTTGAGCACGTCAAAATTAACCTAATCGCAGGTTCTGCTTAATATGACTTGTTTGAAGTATTCGGCGGGATTAGAATGGAGATTAGATACAAGTTACTTTGTAAAGACCTGGGATTCCTTTTCTTTCAAAGGCTGACTTCATATTTATTAGATGAAAGGAATATGAGGTGGAAATGGGGGGATGATGTGGAAATTCATTTGGTGGCAAAAGATGAGATTGAGGCTCAAGGAATTCGTTGGATAGTCGAGTCGCACCTAACGGGAGTTAGACTGATCTTATGGAGAACGATTGAAGAATTTGAAAAGGGCATTCGTAATCAGCAACCGGAATTCGTTATTTTGGATATGGATATTTGGACGGATGAAAGTGAGGCGATGGGTGTTTCGTTAAAGCGGAGGGGAATTCGATGGTTAGGCATTTCATCTGAGCGAATCTTTCAAACAGCTTATCGGGCCTTGCGTTTTCGTGCGGAAGATGTCCTATTCCGTCCTTTTTCTTCAGCGGATTTGGTAAAGCATATCCAACAATTGCGTTTTCAATTGAGAAATGATCAAGGTCTTTTCTCGACAAACGCCATGGATGGTGAGAAAACACTTGATATTGGTTATCCTGATTTCTTCTTGACAGACCGGAAGCATGAAAGTCGAATAACCATGGTGGCATTTTTGACACCTGATAACAAGACCCTTCCTTTAGTTTATGATGAACTGCAACGATATTCTTTTACTGGGAAGAATCAAATCTTCGCTTTATCGGATTTTATTTTATGCGTCCAGGAAACAAAGGAAACTGATGTATATAAGGAAGAATACCAAGCGTTCCTGGCTCACTGGAAAGAAAGAATGGATGAGCCTCTTGCCATCATAATAAAAGCGGCAAATCCTGATGAATCTTTAAAAAGGATGTACCAGCAAACACGTGAATTTACAAGACAAATCTTTTTCGATGGATATGATATCATTTTAGCCGAAAGTCAACAAACTTCGCCACAGGAGATGGATCCATTCCTCACTCCCCTTGAACAAAGACTTTGGATAGAAATGCTCGAAAGACGGGATGCAAAAGCCATCAGGAACTGGATCGAACGTGAATTCCTTACTTTTCAACAACCATACCCTGACCCGGAAATCGTTCGTATTCGCCTTACAAGCGTACTTGCGCAGATCCGTAGGCATATGAAATCATATAATTTGCAAAATGCTTCTCTAGAAGCAATATACTATGACGTATTTCAGCAAATCGTCCATAAACCAGTCATTCATCAAATAGTAAAAGAGCTGCATGCGTTCACCACCCATTTACTTCTGCAGGATCATGGGCAATTACAGGAAGGAGCTCGTACACTTAGCGAAAAAGCAAGAGAGCTGATCGAGTCCAACTATTGGGACGCCCAGTGGAATCTAGCGACCTGTGCAGATACTCTGCGTGTCAATAAAAGCACACTCAGCCGTCGTTTTGCGGCTGAATCCGGCGAGTCTTTTCGCAATACGCTGCATCAAGTTCGAATTAGGGAAGCTAAACGCTTATTAAAGGAAACGGATTTATCATTGGAGGAAATCGCACAATTAGCCGGTTATTCACATCAAACCTATTTCAATGCCAAATTCAAACTGCTTGAAGCTTGTACACCATCAGCTTATCGGTCTGGATTATAAAAAAGGACGATTCAGTTATATTGAATCGTCCTTTTTTAAATTATTAATACTATTCGTAAAAAAGTAAAGTTAACTACAAAACTTTGATTTATTTTATAAAATAATCATTAAATTATAATAAATTATTCTGAATTTTTCATATAGAATGAAAATATAACAAAAACCAAGGGGGAAATAAAAATGAACACGATTACAAACAAGGTTATCCGCTATACAGGTACTGATTTGCATACGAAAGGATGGCAACAAGAGGCAGTGCTTAGAATGCTGATGAATAATCTGGATCCTGAAGTCGCAGAACGTCCAGAAGATTTGGTGGTATATGGAGGGATTGGGAAAGCAGCTCGTAACTGGGAATGCTTTGATGCAATCGTCAAATCACTAAAAGAGCTTGAAGAAGATGAAACTTTATTGGTCCAATCAGGGAAACCAGTGGCCATTTTTAAAACGCATACGGATGCACCACGTGTCCTGCTTGCAAATTCAAATATCGTCCCGGCGTATGCGAACTGGGAAACATTCCATGAACTTGATAAAAAGGGATTGATGATGTATGGGCAAATGACAGCTGGTAGCTGGATTTATATTGGTTCGCAAGGAATCGTTCAGGGTACTTACGAGACATTTGCCGAGCTTGCTAAACAACATTTCAATAACTCGTTAAAAGGCACAATTACTCTAACTGCAGGTTTAGGCGGAATGGGAGGGGCACAGCCGCTAGCAGTTACGATGAACGGTGGTGTCTGTATCGGGATCGATGTTGATGAGACAAGAATTGACAGGAGGATTGAGACCCGTTACACCGATGTGAAAACGGATTCTTTGGATGAAGCCATTCGTTTAGCTAAAGAAGCAAAACTTGCTGGAAAAGCTTTATCTATCGGTTTGATTGGGAATGCGTCCGATCTTCTTCCTGAAATGATCGCAAGGAACTTTATTCCGGATGTCCTGACTGATCAAACTTCCGCCCATGATCCGCTAAATGGATATACACCTTCAGGTTTGTCTATGGAGGAAGCTGCAGAATTACGGAATGCGAATCCGGAAGAGTATATTAAACTCTCTAAAGCTTCAATGGCCAAACATGTAAGAGCGATGCTTGAAATGATGGAAAAAGGAGCCGTGACGTTTGATTATGGCAACAATATCCGTCAAGTTGCGAAAGATGAAGGGGTAGAGAATGCTTTTGACTTCCCGGGCTTCGTTCCAGCTTATATCCGTCCACAATTTTGTGAAGGTAAAGGTCCATTCCGCTGGGTGGCTTTATCTGGTGATCCAGAAGACATTTATAAAACAGACCAAGCGATTTTACGCGAATTCGCTGATAATGAACATTTATGTAACTGGATCAGAATGGCTCAAGAAAAAATCCAGTTCCAAGGCCTGCCGTCCCGCATATGCTGGCTTGGTTATGGGGAGCGCGCCCGTTTTGGTAAAATCCTAAATGATATGGTTGCAAGCGGTGAATTGAAGGCCCCGATAGTAATTGGGCGTGACCATTTGGATTCAGGCTCTGTTGCTTCGCCGAATCGTGAAACGGAAGCCATGAAGGATGGTTCGGATGTAGTGGCTGACTGGCCGATCTTAAATGCAATGGTGAATGCAGTGGGCGGTGCAACCTGGGTTTCCGTACATCATGGCGGCGGCGTAGGAATGGGTTACTCCATGCATGCAGGCGTTGTAATTGTGGCAGACGGAACCAAAGAAGCAGGAGCAAGGATTGAGAGAGTGTTGACAACGGACCCTGGGATGGGCGTAGTGCGTCATGTTGATGCAGGGTATGAACTGGCAGAGGAAACAGCTCGTGAAAGAGGAATTAATATCCCAATGCTTGATAAAGGAATTGATAAACAATGACAAAACCAATTTGGATAAAACATGCCACTCAACTTGCTACCCTTACCTCTGATAGGAAAGGTCCTCGTTCCAAAGAGGCAATGTCGGAGCTGGGGTTGATCGAAGATGGAAGCATATGGATGGAATTTGGTTTGATCCAAGCGATCGGTACGACCAAAGAATTGGAAGAACTCTATGCAGATAGAATGCATGAAGCTGAAGTTTTCGATGCTTCTGGCCATTTAGTGACGCCAGGGCTAGTTGATCCCCATACGCATGTTGTATATGGCGGGAGTCGTGAGCGTGAATTTGAAATGCGTCTTGAAGGTGCAACATATATGGACATAATGAACGGGGGCGGGGGCATTCATGCAACCACCCGCATGACCCGGGAAGCAAGTGAAGAAGAGTTGATGGAACAAACCACAAGGCGTCTTGATTCGTTTCTTGCTCATGGCGTGACTACAGTAGAAGGTAAAAGCGGTTACGGAATGAATTTGGAAACTGAATTAAAGCAATTGCGGGTGATGAAGAAGTTACAGGAGGAGCATCCGATTGACCTTGTTCCTACTTTTATGGGAGCCCATGCAGTTCCAAAGGATTATAAAGGCCGTGAGGATGAATTTGTTGATCATTTGATAAATGATATGCTTCCAATTGTCTCTGAAGAGAAGCTTGCTGAATTCAATGATGTATTTTGTGAAAAGGGGGTTTTTACCCCTGAACAATCAGAGCGTATTTTAAAGGCAGGAAAAAAGTACGGTTTGATCCCTAAAATTCATGCCGATGAAATTGAGCCATACGGTGGAGCAGAACTGGCTGCCGAAATAGGAGCGATTTCAGCTGAACATTTATTAAAGGCTTCCGAAGAGGGGATTCAAGCCATGGCTAAGTCAGGAACCATTGCCTGCTTGCTTCCAGCCACAGCTTTGTATTTAAGAGAAGATGCGGCTCCAGGACGCCGAATGGTTGATGAAGGTGTAGCAGTTGCCATTTCGACCGATTGCAATCCTGGATCCTCGCCGACGACTTCCATGCCTCTTGTCATGAACCTGGCATGCATCTCGATGCGGCTTACCCCTGCTGAAGCACTAACGGCCGCAACATACAATGCTGCTTGTGCAATCAACAGACAAGAAAAGGTAGGTTCGCTTGAAGTCGGAAAACAAGCGGATGTCGTTTTATGGAATGTAGAAAACTATCAGGAATTGCAATATTTATTTGGTGTCAATCACGTTAAGTCCGTATGGAAAAAGGGTGTGCAAGTTGTGAATGATAGAGTGAAGACTGAATCCAAAAGTCTGACTGGTTTATAAAATTCACTAAAAGAAGAGAGCTATACCTATCGCCCATCATTTGGTTGACCGTATCTCTCATGAAACAACCATTTGATGGACTTCAATCAGTGTATCAGGAGCCTCTTTATATCCGCTGAAATTATGGCGGATGTAAAAAGGCTTTTATACCTTACAACAAGAGAAAAAACTAGATAAAGGGCAGGATTACTGTTTTTATATTTAAAATCAGTAAGTATTGCTGCTCTCTAATAAACATCAAGGCGGGGATTACATGTTGAGAAATAACTATCGTTATTTTATCATTTTTATGATTATTCTTATTACAATCATTAATTATATTGATAGAGGTGCACTTTCATATGCCCAAGCTGAAATCATCAAGGAGTTCAATTTAGATCCAGTAAGTTGGGGAGCAATACTAGGTTACTTTGGATATGGTTATATATTCGGTGCGCTATTTGGAGGAGCATTGGCAGATAAAAAAGGCCCGAAATTCATGTGGATCATTGCTGGAACCACATGGTCTTTTTTTGAAATCGGGACAATATTCGCAGGTCACATAGGTGCAGCATTTTTTGGAGGGTCTGCATTAGCAGGATTTGCTGTATTTCGTGTATTATTTGGGTTTGCTGAAGGACCTACCTTATCAACGATGAACCGAACGATGGCAAACTGGGTATCCCCTAAGGAAAAAGGGTTTGCTGTAGCACTTGGATTAGTTGGAACGCCAATTGGAGCATTAATTACTGCACCCATCGTAGTAGGTCTTCTAACATTCACTAACTGGAAAGTAACATTTGTTATTCTCGGTATATTAGGCTTTATTTGGGTAGCAATTTGGAACAAAGTATTTACAAACTTACCTGAAGATCATCCAAGAGTTTCGAAAACCGAACTAGAAGAAATTCGAAGAGCAGATATTTTAATTAAAGGTGAGACGAAATTAGACGAACAAATAAATGTGCCATGGTACCATTTTTTTAAAAACCCTACGTTAGTATTTAATGCCATTGGATATTTTGCCTTTTTATATGTAAATATTTTATTACTTACATGGACTCCAAAATATCTGCAAGATGAATTTAATTATTCACTTTCTTCTCTTTCATATATTGGTATGATTCCCTGGGTAGGAGCTATTATCACTGGACTATTAGGTGGTAAAATCTCGGATATATTACGTAGAAAAACAGGGAATTTACGTATTGCCAGATCTTGGTTCACAGTAGCATCCTTATTTTGTACAGCTGTTTGTTTTATGTTGATCCCAACTGTCGAGAGTGCTGCCGCAGTACTTGCATTAATGTGTATAGGCAATGCCTTTAATTATTTACCAAATTCCATCTATTGGATTGTGGTTCTGGATACAGAACCAAATAAAGCAGGAACTTTTGGGGGAGTAACTCATTTTATTGCGAATCTAGCGACTATTATTGCCCCAACCCTAACAGGAAGTCTTGTCGCCATATATGGATATAATGCCATGTTTATCGCTGCTTCAATAGCCGTAACGATTGGCATGATAGCCATGGTTTTCGTGAAACCAGGCAAACAAGGTAACTCATCTGAAGCTACCAATAATCTGGTTAGCTAAGATAAGTAATCATGTGTGTATTAATTACAGAATATGTTTAAAATTTATTTCATTTCACTTTAAAAAGAATAGAGAAGTTACAGGAAGAGCATCCGATTGATCTAGTTCCTACTATTATGAGAGCCCATGCGGTTCCCAAGGATTATAAGGGCCTGAGGATGAATTTGTCGATTATCTGATTAATAATATGCTTCCAATCTTCACAAGAAAAGCTTGCTGAATTCAATGATGGCTTTTGTGAAAAGGGAGTCTTTACCCCTGAACAATCAGAGGGTATTTTAAAGGCCGGGAAAAAGTACGGATTGATCCTAAAATTCATGCTGATGAAATAGAACCAAACGAGGGCGCGGAACTAGCTGCCAAAATAGGGGCTATTTCTGCTGAGCATTTATAGGCTTCCGAAGAGGGATTCAAGTCATGGCTAAGTCAGGAACCATTGCCTGCTTGCTTCCAGCCACAGCTTTGAATTTAAGAGAAGATGCGGCCCAAGGACGTTGAATGGTTGAGGAAGGTGTAGCTGTTGCCATTTAGACCGATTGCAATCCCGGATCCTCGCCGCCGACTTTTCTAAGCCTCTTGTCATGAACCTGGCATGAATCGCGATGCGTTTTACCCCTGCTGAAGCACTTACGGCGGTAACATACAATACTGCTTGTGCAATCAACAGCAAGAAAAGGTAGGTTCGCTTGAAGTCGGAAATCCAGCGGATGGAATGGGCTATAGAAGTATTTGTCAACATGTAATAGTGCTGAATCGTAGGATGGTGGATTATCATCCTACCCATTGTCAGCGTTAAACACTTTACCGCTTTACAGTGAAGATTAAGTAAAGGTGTTTTAAGGGAATCGTGGATGAAAAACTACCTGTAAGTAAATTTTAACTTGCATGCAGGTGTACATTCTTTATTTGATAGGGTCGGCAAAATATCATTATTTTATGTGAACTAAAAACTTCAGGGGTGCTACCTGATAATTGCAGTAAAGGTATTTTTTGGATTTATATATCTGAAAAATCAAAAAATGGAGGAGATTCTTTGAACGAACAAAAATTCACAATTGACGATGCCCCATTTAATAAGTTTCATTTTCGAATTGCAGGACTTACATTCGGTTCAAGTTTCTGTGATGGCTATTCTCTAGGGATCATTGCGATGGCCCTGACAGTATTCGGGCCTCAAATGAATATGAATTCAATGTGGACAGGGCTGATCGGCAGTTCTGCTTTAATAGGTCTGTTTGCGGGATCTTTAGCCCTTGGAAGACTTTCAGATCGTGTAGGCAGACAGAAAATCTTTCTCGTAAACTTTTTACTTATCACGATAGCTACTATTTTACAATTTTTTGTTAGTAGTCCAGAACAGCTTTTTATTTTACGGTTACTAATTGGTTTTGGACTTGGAGGAGATTACGCTGTCGGTACGACTTTACTCGCCGAATTTTCACCAAAAAAGTATCGCTCTTCGCTCCTCGCGTCTATTAACGTAGTATGGACGCTTGGATATGTAGCATCAAACTTTGTTGGTCATTACCTGGGACAGGTTGGTTCAGACTCATGGCGTTGGATGCTTGTTAGTGCTGCTGTTCCGGCTATTGTGGTTTTAGTCTTAAGAATAGGGACGCCTGAATCACCAAGATGGCTTGTCAGCATGGGGCGTGTCGAAGAAGCTCGCCAGATTGTAAAAAAGCACCTTGGATCGAACGTTGAAATGGGCGAAACGACTACTGGTGCTGAAAATCAAAAGACTCTAGGATTTCGTGGACTTTTCGGTAAAAAGCTTCGTAAGCGTCTGGCTTTTGGTGGAATATTCAAATTAACTCTTGTTATTCCGTACTTTGCAATCTACACTTTCCTACCGTCTATACTAAGTACAATGGGTTTTGAACAAAACTTTTTTGCCGATACAATGTTAAATCTATTCTTGCTTGTTGGGGCAATTTTTGGCCTTTGGTTGCTTGCAAAATTTACTCGTAGAGGATTTACCATCGGGGCTTTTACAATCCTTACTGTTTCATTGTTTTCACTCAGCTTCTTACACAATGGTTCTCAATTCTTAATGTTGACAGCCTTCTTGATCTTTACTTTTTTCATGTCAGCAGCATCGAATCTTACATTAGTATACCCAGCAGAGCTTTTTCCAACGGAGATTCGAGGTTCTGGAATAGGTATGGTTACTGCAATTAGTCGAATCGGTTCTGCAATTGGAACATTTCTGCTGCCTGTTTCCTTAAGTTCATTCGGATTAGGTACCTCAATGGCAGGAATGGCAGTCATTCTGCTAATCGGCTTGATCGTGTCGATCGCTTGGGCACCTGAAACGAAGAATCTTTCCTTACATGAAGCAAGTGACCCATTGCTAGAAGCGGGAAACTCTCCGAAGGGAATCGATAATCCCTTTACAGAAAATAAGAAAATAACATAAGATTATTTTCTAGTAAATTATTGAGTAGAAACGTTTCTTTCGTCTCCTTGTTTAATCTTGAAGTATATTTTCCGAAAGGTGAGGAGTGTTGAATCATGACAACTATAAATTGTATACACCCTAAAGAGATTAAAGAGATTGTACTTGGGGATGGTGCTATCTCAATCCATGAAGTGATTGCGGTTGCCAGATATGGGGCTAAAGTTTCCTTTACACATACATATTGTGATAGGGTGGATAAATCCCGTAGCCTAATAGACAAGTTTTTAGATGAAAATAGATTGATATATGGTGTAACAACAGGATTTGGCAGTAATATGACAGAGGTAATTTCTTCTGAAGATGCAGAAACTCTTCAACGAAATATTATTCGTTCACATGCGGTGTCTGTTGGTCCTCCTTTAGAAAGAGAAGTAGTGAGAGCCATTCAATTGATGATTCTTGTGAATTTAGGCCAAGGTTATTCAGGAGTCAGTTTAAAAGTATTAAAACTAATTGCTTCACTATTAAATCACGATATTGTTCCGTTTGTTCCAGGGGATGGGTCAGTGGGATATCTTTCTCCTGAAGCTCACATGGCCTTAGTATTGATTGGAGAGGGTAAGGCATGGTATAAAGATGAGCTCATCCCTGGAATAGAAGCGTTAGAGCATGCTGGATTAGCACCTATTACGTTGGGTGCTAAAGAAGGATTGGCACTTATAAGTGGAACTACTTCCGTCACAGCGATGGCTGTGTTAGCCTTATACAATAGCATACAAGCAGCGAAAACTGCCGACATTACAGGAGCTATGTCATTAGAAGTGCTAAAAGGGACAATTAAAGCATTTGATCCTCGTTCCCACACGGTAAAGAAACATGAGGAACAGGCCAAGACAGCCAGAAATGTAACAAGAATTCTTGAGGGCAGCCAAATCATCGATACATACAAGGAACACAGATTACAAGATGCGCTTAGCATACGATGTATTCCCCAAGTTCATGGTGCTGTAAAGAGAGTATTGAAGGACGCTGCAGTAACTATAGAGAATGAGATGCACTCTGCAAGTGACAATCCAATTATATTTCCGGAAGAGGAAGATGGAATTGCACTCATGGGTGGAAATTTTGATGGTTCCTACGTAGGAATCTACGCGGATACAATGTGTATTGCCTTAGCGAACTTAGCGAAAATTACGGAAAGAAGAATTGATCGCCTAGTAAACCATCACCTTAGTGAACTTCCTAATTTCTTAGTAGTTAATCCAGGGTTAAATAGCGGCTACATGATTCCACAATATACAGCTGCGGGACTATTGAATGAAATTAGAGTTCTTTCACATCCTGCAACCGTAGATAATGTTCCAACATGCGCTAACCAAGAAGACCTGATAAGTTTTGCCTATTATGCTTCGAAGAAAGCATATCAGATTTCAAAGAAACTTGAATATATTTTAGCCATTGAACTTATGACGGCCACGCAAGCAATGGATTTTCATCACCCATTGAAACCGTCACCGATTACTGAGAGTGTGTACCATTTAATACGCGACCAGGTCCCGATGGTAAAGGAAGATCGATTTTTTTATCCTGATATTGAAACGATTTATGGGCAAATTCATGAAGGAGAGATAGTCAAACTAGTCGAAATGGCGATTGGTGAAATTGAGTTCTAAAACTATAGTGGAAGCTGTTTTACTCTGACCAATCTCAGTAAAGCGGCTTCCTTTTTCATTAAGTTAGGAATTTATTTATTTTCAGCACGCTTATAGCTGAAAGCACAGTTTTATCACAACCTATACTTTCGAAAATATCCAATCATCAAAATTGGGAGGAGGAAAGAAAAGAATGCATTATGATGTAATTGTAATTGGAGCTGGATCTATGGGAATGTCGGCAGGGTATTTTCTATCTAAAAATGGACAAAAGGTATTATTATTAGACTCTTTTGTTCCTCCTCATAATAAAGGCAGTCATCATGGAGAAACAAGAATTATTAGACATGCCTATGGAGAAGGTGAAGAATATGTTTCTTTGGCACTTAAATCACAAAAACTATGGAATGACTTAGAAAAACTTACGGGAAAACAGTTATTTCTTCCAACAGGTGTAATGAATGCTGGCAGTCAAAAATCCACATTTATTAATCAAGTAATCACGAGTTCAGAAAAATTTAATTTACCTTTAGAAATCCTGGATTCAAATCAAATCCATAAAAGATGGCCAGGTATTTCACTGCCAGAAGATTATATTGGTTGCTTTGAATCGACTTCGGGTGTGTTAAAAAGTGAAGAGTGTATTCGAGCGTATCAACAACTTGCGGAGTCACATGGTGCTAACATCATTGTGAATAGCCAAGTAAGGAAGTTATTTGTTCATAGAAATGGGGTCACGATTAAAACTGATGAACAGACATTCTACGCAGAGGCTTTAGTTGTTGCGGCAGGAGCATGGTCACCAAAACTTTTAGCAATGTTAGACTTAAATGTTCCTCTAGCCCCAATCAGAAAAACATTTGCATGGTTTGAAGCAAATGAATTATATAATTACAAAAATTTCCCGGCCTTCACTTTTGATACGTCTGTAGGTACATACTATGGCTTTCCAAGTATAAATGACAGTGGTTTAAAAGTAGGAAGACATGATGGAGGAAATTACATTAATCCCGATGATTCTATAGCACGGTTTGGTGTATTGGATGAAGATGAGGGGGATTTGGTACAGTTTCTACAACAATTTATGCCTACCGGTCAAAAAATAAAACATGGAAAAAGTTGCATCTATACAATGACACCAGATGAGAACTTTATAGTGGATACACATCCTAATTATCCACACATTGCTATTGCAGCAGGTTTCTCAGGGCACGGGTTTAAATTCAGTAGTGTTATTGGAGAGATTTTAAGTGATCTTATTATTTCAGGTAAGAGTGAGAATGATATCTCAGTATTTTCTATAAATCGATTTAAATAAAAGGCTCTTTTTGTAAAGATTGTTGTTTTTAAAATGAAACTATTTAAGGTTGATTGGAGCGGAAGTGCGAGACTCCTGCGGGAGCAGCGGGACAGGTGAGACCCCACAGGCGTTTACGCCGAGGAGGCTCACCGCCCGCCCCGCGGAAAGCGAGCATCTGGAGGGGAAATCAACCACAACTCACTACCTGGTAAATAGCAACATAGTATGTGAAAACAGCCAAATAAAATAAGTCCTTTCCGTTTCACATCGAATGTAATTATATACACTTCCCTTTAAACTTGTAATCAAGACCGTTGCTTCCTTATTATAGGAAACAATGGTTTTTTTATTATTACTTAATATTCTACCATTTAGATTTTGAATCTAACTATATGTTAGGTTATCTAACAAAGTATTGTCGAAATAAAAAAAAAATGATAGAATAAGAATATTCCGAAATATGAAACGGTAATTCCGAATTTCGGAATTTGTTGAAAGCGAAATACTTATTTTTTTCTACATATTTATAAGTTTTATTGTTCGAAATTTCTGTAAATAGGAGGAGTGTACAATGAATACAGTTGATTTGAATTCTGATTTAGGTGAGAGCTTTGGCACATATCGAATTGGAAATGATGCAGAGATTTTGGATTTTGTAACATCTGTCAATGTAGCGTGTGGATTTCATGCTGGCGATCCTACCGTTATGAGAAAAACGGTTCAACTTGCTTTAGAGAAAGATGTAAAAATTGGTGCCCACCCAGGATTACAAGATTTAATTGGTTTTGGCCGACGCAATATTAATATTTCTCCACAGGAAGCTTATGATATTGTTGTCTATCAAATAGGTGCATTAAATGGCTTCTTGCAATCTGAAGGCGGGAATATGCAACATGTTAAACCACACGGTGCTTTGTACAATATGGCGGCAAAGAGTAAAGAGTTGTCCCTTGCCATTGCAGAGGCTGTATACAAGATTAATCCTGAGCTCATTTTATTTGGCCTGTCGGGAAGTGAATTAATACGTGCTGGACAGACCATTGGTTTACAAACGGCTAGTGAAGTGTTTGCGGATCGGACATATCAACAAGATGGTTCATTGACTTCTCGAATGGAAGCGCATGCAATGATAGAAAATGATGATGATGCTGTTGTACAGGTAGTTCGAATGGTTAAAGAAGGAAAGGTTCTGTCACAGCAAGGCACTGATGTGACTTTAAAGGCAGATACCATTTGTATTCATGGGGATGGAACACATGCTTTAACCTTTGCTCGTCATGTAAAAAAATCCTTAGAAATATCTGAAATTACAGTTAAGTCTATTTCTAAATAAAAATTACAAACACCTAGGAGGCAGATTCCATTGGAGCCAATTAAAAATATACCTGACGAGAAAAAAGATCATTCTAAGCCAAAAACTAACCGGACATTATTACTAGGTGCAGCATTTCTTATGGCAACATCAGCCATAGGGCCGGGTTTTTTAATGCAGACAACTGTTTATACCCAAAGTCTTGCAGCGAGTTTTGGGTTTGTAATTTTAATTTCAGTAATTCTTGATATTTTTGCACAAACAAATGTATGGCGCATTATTGCTGTATCTGAAAAACGGGGACAAGAGATTGCAAACATGGTTCTTCCAGGCCTTGGTTATGTTCTAGCGGCACTCATTGTTATGGGAGGGCTCGCATTTAATATAGGGAACATCGCAGGTGCTGGACTTGGTCTGAATGCGATGACAGGAATATCCCCTACAACTGGAGCAGCAATTAGTGCAGTTATTGCAATATTAATTTTTGTTGTAAAAGAAGCGGGTAAAGCGATGGACCGCTTTACACAAATTGCCGGCTTTTTTATGATCTGTTTGATGATATATGTTGCATGGACAACTGCTCCTCCAGTTGGAGAAGCAGTAGTAAAGACATTCGCCCCTGATAAGATTGACATTATCGCAATTGTTACTTTGGTTGGGGGGTCTGTAGGTGGCTATATTACATTTGCTGGTGGACATCGTCTATTGGATGCAGGCGTAAAAGGTGTAGGAGCACTGCCAGAAGTCACAAAGAGTTCAGTAATGGGGATTTTAATAACCACAGTTATGCGGATTGCTTTATTTTTAGCAGTTCTAGGCGTTGTATCTAAAGGCTTGCAAATTGATTCAGGAAACCCTGCGGCATCCGTTTTTCAACTTGCTGCTGGAAATGTTGGTTATAAAATCTTTGGTATTGTTATGTGGGCTGCAGCAATCACATCAGTAGTTGGCGCTGCATATACTTCTGTGTCGTTTATCAGAACATTCAGTGAAAAAATAAATAAAAGGGCTAATTGGATTATAATTGGCTTTATAGTCGTCTCAACACTTTGCTTTATGTTAATTGGCAAACCGGTTAAAGTGCTGCTTGTAGTAGGGGCAATCAATGGTCTGATTTTACCAATTGCACTTGGTACACTTTTAATTGCGGCATATAAGAAGAATATTGTGGGGGACTATAAACATCCTTTATGGTTAACGATTTCTGGTGTGTTCGTGGTAATTGTTATGGCGTTAATGGGCGGATATACTTTGATTAATCAACTGCCATCACTATTTTAATAACTAAAAGATTCAATCTGATTCATACGACTAGCAGTTTGTGAAAAACTGCTAGTTACTTATAGGAGATGTTAATATGATTAATCTTTCGCAAGCAACTCCGGCTGAATTGCGCGCAATGATCCGCAACAATGAATGGATTAAACCAACTGCTGGAATGGCAAACGGTTATGCACAAGCAAACCTTGCAATTTTAAAAAAAGAACATGCTTTTGATTTTTTATTATTTTGTCAGCGTAATCCTAAGTCTTGTCCACTTCTAGACGTAACGGAGATTGGTTCTCCTATTCCTAAATTTGCTGCCCAGTCTGCTGATATACGTACAGATATTCCAAAATATCGGGTGTATAAAGATGGTGAATTAGCGGAAGAAGTAACGGATATTTCAGACTATTGGGAAGATGATATGGTTGGATTTTTAATTGGGTGCAGCTTTACATTCGAACACGCCCTTTTGAATAATGATATATCGATTCGTCACATTGAAGAGGGATGTAACGTACCAATGTATAAAACGAATATATCATGTATTGAAGCAGGGATATTTCACGGGAAAATGGTAGCGAGCATGCGTCCGATTCCACAAAAAGATGTCGTGCGAGCGGCTCAAGTTACATCGCGTTTTCCTGCTGTTCATGGTGGTCCAATCCACATTGGAGATCCGGAGGCGATTGGCGTTTCTAACATACAGCAACCTGATTTTGGTGATGCAGTAACGATTCGTGAAGGAGAAGTGCCAGTCTTCTGGGCTTGTGGTGTAACGCCTCAATCTATCGCAATGGAAACCAAACCGTCGATTATGATTACGCATGCACCAGGACATATGTTTATAACGGATATTCGTGATGAAAAATTAGGCGTTTTATAATAGACAGAAAGAGATGAGTTCTATGCCGGAAAAGCTTTTGAATAAAACTACATGCGTACTGTCTCCCTTAGGCGATTCCGCAATCGTGATTACATTTGGGAATGAAATGAAATACGACATCCACAAAAAAATTAAACTGTTTATGGATTTGCTTGAAGATGAACCTTTTGCTGGATTTATAGAATGTGTGCCGGCTTTTACTAATTTGACGGTTTTTTACGACCCTCTAGTTATCTATAAGAATCAAAAACAAAGCAATGAAACTGAAACCATTTCTTCCTATGAAGTGGTACGTTCGATCTTGGAAACGAAATTAGAGGATTTAAAAGAAGATAAAAAGCTCTCACATCGAACGGTGTCCATTCCCGTGTGCTATGGGAATGAATATGGCCCGGATTTGGAATATGTAGCCCGTTATAATAATTTAACTACTGATGAAGTCGTCCATATTCATTCAAACGGCGAGTATTTGGCCTATATGATTGGATTTGCTCCAGGTTTTCCGTTTCTCGGTGGACTATCAGAAAAAGTTGCAACGCCTAGACGATCTTCTCCTAGAATGACCATACCAACAGGAGCAGTTGGAATTGCAGGTATGCAAACGGGTGTATATCCAATATCTACGCCTGGAGGGTGGCAATTAATTGGACAAACGCCAACCAAACTATTTTTACCAAATGTAAATCCTCCAAGCCTATTACAAGCAGGAGACATTGTGAAATTCCATCCAATTTCTAATCAAGAGTATAATGAAATTATTCTTAAGGAGGGGTTACAGTGAGCCTGCGTGTAATCAAACCGGGATTGTTAACTAGTATTCAGGATCTTGGAAGAAAAGGATTTCAGCAACATGGAGTGATTGTAAGCGGGGCAATGGATGCATATTCCCTACGAATTGCCAATATGTTAGTTGGCAATAAAGAAGGTGAAGCGGCCCTGGAAATTACGTTAATGGGTCCGACTCTTAAAATAGAAAAAAATTGCTTGATCGCGATAACAGGTGGAAATTTATCACCTACTATTGACAGTCAGGCTGTTCCAATGTGGAAGCCTGTTTATGTAAAAAAAGGCACGATTCTTCGATTCGCGGGATGTAAATCAGGTTGTAGGACTTATTTGTCTGTAGCGGGAGGATACGCTATTTCTACAGTTATGAATAGTAAAAGTACGTATCTAAGAGGGGAAATTGGCGGCTATAAGGGAAGAGCATTAAAAGTAGATGATGTTGTGGATTTTAATGAAACTTCTACGATTCTAGATAACCGGGAGTTTAAGGAAGCGTTTACCGCTCCAAAGTGGTTTGTCAATGAAAAGGAGTTTATGCCAAGTCGCATGCCAGTTATTCGTTTCATAGATGGAAGCCAGTACGATTATTTTACGGACTCTAGTAAAGTTAGTTTTGCAGAGAATTTGTTTAAAGTTTCAAACCAATCTGATCGTATGGGCTATAGAATATCAGGCCCTTTGTTGGAGTTACAAGAAAAACGTGAGCTTTTATCTGAAGCAGTAACTAACGGGTCTGTTCAAGTTCCTCCTGATGGAAACCCTATCATTCTTCTTGCAGATAGCCAAACAACGGGAGGGTATCCTAAGATAGCTCAAGTGATAACTGCAGATTTACCATTAATTGCTCAGGTCAAACCAGGGGAAGCTATTCAATTTTCGCGAGTATCCTTAAAAGAAGCTGAGCAGCTTTTCCTTCAAAAAGAACAACAATTAAATGAATTAAAGGTTTCAATTTCATTAGCTCTAAAAAAACAGCATATTATATAGTTATTTCACATCAAGAAGTAGCAAAAAGGAAGAGAGTGCTCTTATTAAAAGGGCACTTTCTTTTTTTTGTTTATTCTCCGAAAACAGCCTAACTTCAAGAAAAAATTCTATCAGTATTTCCTCCTATATAATATAAATTACGAAAAACTGGAAAAGAGCAAGTTTGTAAAAAAGTACAGGCAGTTCTGCACATCAGAGCTGTTTTTTTATTTTCAAAGATAGGGGAATTTTACCCTTATGATAGGGAAGTTCCCCGATATGGAAAAATCGGGGCACCTCTTACAATAAGGGTATGGTAATTGTTTGTAATGAGGAGGAATAGTAATGCAGGCAAAAGTCGCAGCAAATCAAAAAACAGGAAAATCAATTGATAATGCATTTGCATCACATTTTGCTAAGTCTATGTTTCTAGCAGTTTGCGGACTTGTAACCTTATCGTTTTTTGGCACAAGAATGTTTACACACGTAGATTTAAACCTTTATGGCTATATGGTAGGGACGATTATTTTTATTGGGGGGTTCTTTTACAGGTTTATCGCATGGGGAGAAAGGCCGCCAACAAAGATTTTTATAAAAAAAGGAGTCAAACTTCTATTTAGAAAATCAACGCCTAAAACATCAGTTGAACATTTAGCAACATACAATTTCATCTGGAATAGGGGAATTTACCGATGGACTCAGCACATTCTAATCGGATGGGGATGTATTCTTTCCTGCTTTGTGACATTCCCTCTAGTATTTGGATGGATGTACTTCACCATGGACGACAATGGCTACTACAACATTATCGCAATGGGGATCAAGGTAATAACAGTACCAGCTAATGGGATCATTGCGAACTTATCATATAACGCTCTAAACATTACAGCTGTGATGGTTATTGCCGGAGTCTGCATGGCTCTATACCGCCGCTTGAAAAATATGCAGGCAAGAGCAGAACAAAAATTCATGTATGACTTTCTTCCATTATATATGCTGTTATTAGTCAGTATTACAGGGTTGGCACTAACGTTTATGAACATCTCTTTGCACGGTGCAGGACAGCCAGCTATGTCCCTGATTCACCAGTGGTCAGTCATTATTACATTGATTTATCTTCCATTCGGAAAACTTGCTCACATACCTTTCCGCACAATGAGTGTATTTGCAAGAAACTACAGAGAGCATTATGCGGAACAATCCATGAAAGGATGCAAAGTATGTGGTGATGAGTTTGTTTCAACAGAACAATCAAAAGATGTCGTAGAGGTTCTCGGCGTGAACAATATCGAATTTCAAACGAAGGAAGGCCACCATCTCGCTGAAATGTGCCTACCTTGCCGTAGAAAATACCGGATTGCTCAATTTTCCGGTTTCCCTATCCATGAGGTAAAAGTTAAGGAGGCAAACCAGAATGCAAAGGGATAAGTTTTTTAAAGAAGTAGAGAATGTGATACACCCGAATGAATCATTGGTCAAAACGCATTGTGCCTATTGTGGAATGCAGTGCGGAATGAATTTAAGGGTAAATAGAGCGACAAATAAAATCATTGGGGTTGAACCACGTTATGACTGGCCTGTAACGGTTGGAAAAATGTGTCCAAAAGGGGTTACAGCTTACCAGCAGACAAACCATGATGATCGTATTTTAAAACCGCTTATTCGTGATGATGCATCATTGAAAGGAACAAAGGAAGGCTTCCGTGAAGCAAGCTGGAATGAAGCGTATGATTTAATCGTGAAAAAGTTCAGTGAGCTTCAAAATAAATATGGAAAAGATACATTATCCGTTTTCAGCGGCGTATCAATGACAAATGAAAAATGCTATTTAACAGGGAAATTTGCACGTGTGGCTCTTGGAACACGCTACATTGACTATAATGGCCGTTTCTGTATGTCAAGTGCGGCCGGGGGATTCCTTCGTTCTTTCGGCGTAGATAGAGGTTCAACATTACCATGGACAGATATTCATGAAACAGATTGCTTATTTATTGCAGGAAGCAACACAGCAGAATGTCATCCAACTTCTATGTTCCGAGTCTGGAACGTTCAAGAAAGAGGAGGTTACATTATCGTGGTGGATCCCCGCGAAACGCCTATTGCGAGAAGAGCAGATGTGCACCTTGACCTGAAACCGGGAACGGATCTTGCCCTTGCTAATGGAATCTTAAATTTATTAATTCAAAATGGTTATGCTGACAAAGAGTTTATTAATAATCATACAAACGGATTTGAAGAAACAAAAGAGCTTGTTCAAGAATTTACACCGGAATATACGAGTGAGCTTACAGGTGTGGCACCGGAAAAAATTATTCGCGCAGCAGAGATTTATGGAAAAGCACCGAATGCCGTTGTCATGTTTGCCCGTGGAATTGAACAGCAGCATAAGGGTGTTGACAATGTATCTGGATATACAAACATGGCGCTTGTAACAGGTAAGATTGGCCGTCCGAAGTCTGGTGTAGCAACATTCACTGGTCAAGGAAACGGACAGGGTGGACGGGAGCATGGCCAGAAAGCGGATTTATTGCCAGGATACCGTAAAATTACAAATCCTAAACATGTAGAAGAAGTTTGTAAAGTATGGAAAATTACTCCGGAAGAAATGCCTCAACCGGGTGTTTCTGCTTATGAAATGTTTGAACTGATGGAACAAAAAACGATCCGTGGATTGTATCTGCTATGTTCTAATCCTGCAGTATCTGCGCCAAATCTAAATTTCGTCAGAAGTGCGATGAAAAACCTGGATTTTATGTTGTGTTCGGATTTCTATCTTTCTGAATCAGCAGAGTTTGCGGATGTGATCCTGCCGTCTGTAACCTGGTCAGAAGATGAAGGAACAGTTACAAACCTTGAAGGGAGAATTATTAAGATAAATAAGGCACAAGAACCAATCGGTGAATCTAAGCCCGATTGGCAAATACAAGTAGAACTTGCAGAACGTCTTGGAAGAGGAAAATATTTTTCCTATTTGAAAACAGCAAAAGATATAGCTGATGAATTCAGACTGGCTAGTAAAGGGGGATATGCCGATTATTACGGTGCTACATGGGATAAAATCGACAAACAGGACGGAGTATTTTGGCCTTGTAAGGATGAAAATGATAAGGGAACGCCGCATATGTTCCTGGATAAAAAATTCTATCACGCAGACGGCAAAGCGAAAATTTGTGCGCTTCCTTACCGTCCCCCTGCTGAGGAGCCAGATGAAAAATATCCGCTTCGTTTAACAACTGGACGTGTCGTTTACCATTATCTATCAGGGAACCAGACGAGAAGAATCCAGTTCCTGCGCGATATGTGTCCCGAACCGTATGTCGAAGTACATTCGGAACTTGCAAAAAAATACAATTTGGAAAATGAGGATAAAGTCCGTCTATTTACCCGAAGAGGCGAGGCAATCTATAAAGTGAAAATTACAGAAGCCATTCGTGAAGACACTGTATTTGTTCCATACCACTTTGGCCACGAGCAATCTATCAATCTATTAACAATTGCAGCGCTTGATCCAATCTCCCGTATGCCGGAATTTAAGGTCTGTGCAGCTCAAATGGAAAAAGTCGAAATAAAGAAGGTGCAATAAATGAAAAAGAGGCTCTACTTAGAACTTGAAAACTGTATAGGATGCCGGTCATGCCTAGCGGCTTGTACACAATGCGGGGGGCATGAAGAGAGGAACAGAAACTATGTATATGATGTAAACCCTCTGGTTAATCGGCAAACGATGCCTCTTATGTGCCTTCATTGTGTGAATCCGGCCTGTGCTAGGAGTTGTCCGGCCCAGGCAATCCAAATCCATGAGACAGGTGCCGTATTATCGGCACTCGTTGAAAAATGTATCGGCTGCCAAAATTGTACGATTGCTTGCCCATACGGAATACCGAAATTTGACACTGAACAAAACCTAATGTACAAATGCGATTTATGTATCGACCGGACAAAAGACAGTATCCCGCCAATGTGTGCAAGTGTTTGCCCATCCAATACACTTCAATGGTTGACCGATGAAGAAATTGAAAATAAGAGAAAACAATTTAATCTTGATAATGGAAAATGGGTGACTAGCCTTCCTTATCTTGAAAGTGAAACGAATGTTAAGGTAAATCTCCCAGGTATTTTACAGGGGATAACTAAGCTATATTAGGAGGGATTAAGATGCGGTCAGATAAAAATAATAAAATTCCCTTTAATGAAGATAATTACACTCATAATATTGAACGGAATAATGAAAGAAAGCTTGACAGACGTGGGTTCATGAAAACATTAGTGGGTGCTGCTGGCGTATTCGCCATTTCCTCCCTCCCTTGGGGGGCGGTAGCGGCTAAAGAATTGCTGGGGCTTGGGGAGAAGGAGTATCCTCACAAAAAAATCACAGATGTAAGCAAACTTGCAATTGGTGACGCAATGAATTTTAAATTTCCAGGTGATCATGATGATGCCATTTTGATCAGATTATCAGAAAAGAAATACGCAGCTTACCAAAATGCATGCACACATCTTCGCTGCCCGGTTTTCTGGGTGAAGGAAGAGGGAGAGATGGTTTGTCCTTGCCATCATGGGAAATTTGATGTTGAAACAGGTGTTCCAACTGCGGGTCCGCCAAGAAGGCCGCTGCCAGAGATTCAGCTGAAAGTGGAAAATGGAGCGGTATACGCAGTAAGGGTGAAGCGTTATGAGGCTTAAGTTTATTGGTGTCGCGTTGCTCTGTGCCTTCTTTATGATGAATATTGTATTTACCCAATTTATGGTTCACCAATATTATTATGAAAATTATGTGAATGTTTTAATATTCGTGGGATTAAACATTGTGGTGTTTCCCTTAGCGTTATTTACATATAAAAAAACGAAAAATGAAAAGGCGTGAATGTAAATGAACAGTGAAACGTACCTTGATTTTTGTTTTATAAAAGAAGCATCTGGAAATTTTGCTGTTGAAATCGATATGCTCCTTTCAGATCTTTTTAAAGATGTCCGACTAAACTGGTATTTAGATGAAAAGTCAATCGATGGGGTCGATATTGTAGTTGCTGAAGTAAAAGGAATGAGCAGATGGGAGTCTGAAGAGGAAGCAATTGAATTTATCGAGATTCATGCAGGAGATTTATTCTGGAAACATTTGCACGGGTATCAACTAAACGTTTACATGACAAAGAGGGGGTGCAATACCTGTGGAGCCCATTAAAATAGAAGATATACAACCATTAGTATCAGAAAAAGCGAGTGTAGCCATCCTAGATGATGGTGGCCAGGATAAAGCTTCTTTCGTTACAAAAACGATTGTTAAGGTGGAGCTTTGTCCTGACATCACACATCTGCGCATTTATTTTGACGACATTAACTTTTTTGCTGTCCCATTGAAATCGATTTTGACTAAAAGTGTAAATGAGTGGGTAGCTTTTGATGAAAATTCGGGTTTACAATATATAATTAGAAGAGAGAGTGGTCAGGATGTTTAAAAAAATTCAGCTGCCATTACACACCTTAAATCTCGTTGTAGGATTTATGGTATGGGTATTAATTTCTTCCCTGCTGCCTTTTATTAAAGAAGATATCGCTATACAGGATGGTCAGCTTGCACTGGTAACAGCTGTCCCGGTTATTTTAGGATCTATCCTTCGCATACCCCTTGGATTTTACGCCAATCAGTTCGGGGCCAGGAAAATTTTCCTGATTAGCTTTATATCGCTGTTATTCCCTGTTTATTATATCAGTATCGCGGATTCTCTTGCTGATTTGTTGATTGGGGGGCTTTTCCTGGGAATTGGGGGAGCCGTATTCTCTGTTGGAGTAACTTCTTTACCGAAGTATTATCCTAAGGAACGCCATGGCTTTATTAACGGTATTTATGGTGCAGGAAATCTCGGAACGGCCATTTCAGCGTTCGCAGCCCCCGCTGTAGCTACGAAGTTTGGCTGGTCGACAACCGTACAGCTTTATCTTGTGATTTTGGCACTCTTTATCGTTTGTAACTTCCTATTGGGGGATAAAAAGGAACCGAAAGTAAAAACCCCGCTTTTAGAACAAATTAAGGGTGTCTACAAAAATGAAAAACTGTGGCTGCTAAGCTTATTTTACTTTATAACATTCGGTTCTTTTGTTGCATTTACTATTTATCTGCCAAACTTTCTTGTAGAGAATTTTGGATTAGATAAAGTTGATGCCGGAGTAAGGACAGCTGGCTTTATTGTCCTTGCTACTCTTATGAGACCAATTGGCGGGTGGCTAGCCGACCGCTTCCATTCTCTTATTCTGCTCATGTTTGTTTTTGGTGTTTATACGATTTCAGCCATGATCCTATCCTTTGCTCCATCATTCGGATGGTACACATTCGGCTGTTTAAGCATTGCTCTCTGTGCTGGAATAGGAAACGGTGTTATTTTTAAGCTTGTGCCGATGTATTTTCAAAAGCAGGCTGGTATTGTGAATGGAATTGTGTCAGCAATGGGTGGTTTGGGAGGTTTTTTTCCTCTGTTAATTCTATCCTTGTTATTCAATATTACAGGTCATTATGCAATCGGGTTCATGGCATTGTCCGAAGTTGCCCTCGCAAGTTTGATTTTAGTTGTCTGGATGTATTTCCAAGGTAAAATGGGGCTTGCCAAAGAAGTGATTGACCATACAATAGAAGGCATTTTGATCACCGATATCAGTGGTAAAATCATTTCAGTAAACCCTGCATTTACTAAAATTACGGGCTATCAGGAAAATGAAGTACTTGGAAAGAATCCTAGTATACTTAAGTCTGGTAAACAACCGCAAACTTTTTATGAGGAATTATGGAATTCTATTAAAAAAAATGGTTTCTGGCAAGGTGAAATCTTGAATAGCCGGAAGGATGGACAACAATATCTACAATGGCTGACAATAAGTGCAATAAAAAATGATGCCGGGGATGTCGTTCAATATGCCGGGATGTTTAGTGACATTTCAAGTAATATAGTGAAAAAAGCATAAAGAATTATATATCGTAAATTCTCAGTCTTGAAGCGGAGCTTTTGACGTACAAAAATATAGTGCAAACTTTCCCACTGAACAAGAATACATCGCTCGATAGAAAGCGTAACTTTTGGGAGGACGTGGCGTAAGTCGGTCTGACCGATAATTTGCGACAAACAAGTAAGGAGGGTGGGAATGAATACTCAGCCACTCAAAAAAAACATTAGTTCTTACATTATTCAAACTCATGAAGAAGAGATTAAACGAATTGCAATGGAGCTTCATGAAGGTGTGGGACAGTCCCTCTACAGTCTCTTTACAGGTATGCAGCTCATTGAAAAGGAAATCGAACAGCCTGCCATGAAAAGCTATGCAGGCGATATGAACCAGCTATTGGAAAAGACAATTCAAGAAATCAGGCTCTTGGCTGTGGAATTGCATCCTCCTACCCTTACAACTCTGGGTCTGATTTCTGCTATGAAAAGCTATATAAAATTATACACTTCAACATATGGCATTGAAGTTGAGGTAGAGAATCTGGGTGTTGAATCGAAAATATCTGATAGAGATAGCATTACACTTTTCAGAGTCTGCCAGGAAGCATTAGTGAATATAGCCAGATATGCTGATACGATGAAGGCAAGTATACTATTCAAATGGAAAAAAAGCAGGTTATTGATCATGATTAAAGATTCAGGAAAAGGGTTTGAGGTGGAAACCGCTATGAATAAGTCGAGCGGGCTTGCAGCCATGAGTGAAAGAATGCATTTGATTGGAGGAAAATGTTTCATATTTTCAAAAATAGATGAAGGGACTTCTATAGAGATTTCCCTTCCATTATATTAAAATGTACTAAACAAGGGGTTTGCTAATTAAGCAATCCCCGTTGTTGTTTCATATTCAACTAATAACAATACATATACGAACAGAGCTAAGGGGGAGCAGGCTTTGATAAAAATTTTGCTTTGCGATGATCACGCCGTTGTAAGAATGGGCTTAAAGATGCTATTAAATAATCATGCTGATATGGAAGTCATAGCGGAAGCTTCTGAAGGGAACGAAGGAATACAGCAAGCGCTAGAGCACCAGCCTAATGTGGTAGTCATGGATTTAAGCATGCCTCATGGGAAAGATGGCTTATCAGCAACTTCAGAACTGAAAAAACTAATGCCTGAAGTATCCATATTAATACTTACAATGCATGATGATGAAGAATATTTATTCAGAGCCATTCAAGCAGGGGCTTCAGGCTGTATCTTAAAAAGTGCACCACATGAAGAATTATTACTAGCTATTCGCTCTGTCTCGACCGGAAATGCTTACCTTCATCCATCTGCAACAAAAAGGTTAATGGAAGTATACATAGGCAGTGTGAAGCAGGGGACCTCTGATATTTTCAATCTGCTTTCGGACCGTGAAAAAGAGGTGCTGACATTGATTGCGAAAGGATTTTCCAATAAAGAAATTGCCGGACAACTTGTCATAAGTGTGAAAACGGTTGAAACCCATAAAGGAAACCTGATGGAGAAGCTTCAGATGAAAACAAGACCTGAACTTGTTGCATTTGCTTTAAAAAAGGGGTTATTAGGGCATGGAATTTAACGTGTACAATAAATCAAGAAAAGATCAACCATTTAAACAAACGTGTGTACAAGTATTAAAAGAGTTGGACTGTGATTTTGTTGGTCTTGCTTTACAAAACAGTAACGGTCCAGATGTAAGCTGGCATTATGCCGCAGGGAACAGAAATGATAAATACAAAAGAATAACTGTTCGATATGGGAAAGGGATAGCAGGTAAGGTCATCTCTACAGGCAGGCCGATGAAAATTGAAGATTTCCCTAATAATATCCTCGGCAAAGCACTAGAATACCCTATCATGCTCGCGGAAAATCTTAGATTCGCTTTCGCAGTTCCAATTCAATTTAAAGGTGTTCTCAAAGGAGTATTATTGGTAGGTAATAGAACAACTCAGCCTATTTCTGAAAGTGACCAGCAAACGATCCTTGATGCAGCGAAAAAATTGGAAAAGGAATTAAACAGCTCAATTTAACGGCAACAGGAGGACTATGAATGGACTGGAATAATCATTTGGAAAAGGAAAAAGAGAATTTTTCTGGGTCCGGCGATGCGACAATTCTCGTCAATGAATCTGGCATCATCTCTTTTGCGAATCAACGGGTATATGAAAATTTTGGTTATTCAAATCATGAATTAATAGGAGAAAAACTTTTGAATCTTATGCCAGGAGCAAACCTTCAGGCAAGTGGGGAAGGGGAAATAATCCACCAGTTCGGAATTCACAAGGATGGTCATGCTTTTTCCCTTTTTTTCAGGATGAATGCCTTTTCTCTTGAAAAAGAGGTCCATTACTTAGTCGTGTTCCATAAAGTGAAAGACCAATCACGGCTTAATCAAAATCAATCCTATCCCATTAATGAGCTGGTTGATATAATGTACGCAATAGATGAATCAACGATTGTTGCTTTTACAGATGAAAAAGGCAAGATAAAATCCTTCAATAAGAAATTTTGTGAGGTATCCAAATATTCAGCATCAGAGCTTTTAGGGAAAGATCATCGAATTATCAATTCAGGTCATCATTCAAAGCAATTTATGCAAAATCTTTGGAGAACAATCTCAGCAGGAAGTGTATGGCAAGGCGAGGTTAAGAACAGAGCAAAGGATGGAACCTATTATTGGGTAGATACCACAATTGTCCCTTTCTTAAATGAAATGGGGAAACCGTATAAATACCTGGCAATTCGGAAGGAAATTACCGAATATAAACGAGTTGTAGAGGAACTGAAAAAATCCGTACACAAACTGGTCGATTTTCAATTTGCTTTGGATGCTTCATCAATTGTAGCAATAACCGATCAAAAAGGGACCATCAAATATGTTAATGATCAATTTTGCAGGATTTCCAAATTTTCAAAGGAAGAGCTGATTGGACAGAATCACCGAATTATTAACTCGGGATTTCATTCTAGAGAATTTTTCAATGATCTATGGAAAATGATTTCATCCGGGAATGTATGGAAAGGCGAGATTAAAAATATGACCAAGGATGGAACTTATTATTGGGTAGATACGACAATAGTTCCGTTTCTTGATGAGTACAAAAAACCTTACCAGTATTTGGCGATTCGCCATGAAGTGACCAATAGGAAGATTGCGGAAGAAGAGATTCAGAAAATGACGGGTAAAATCATTGATGTTCAGGAAGATGAAAGGAAACGCCTTTCCCGCGAGCTTCACGATGGTATCGGACAGAACCTGTACAGCCATCTCATCACGATTAACAGGCTGCAGGCAGAAATGAGTCATCCCCTGTTAGATCAGATGCGAGATGAAGCGACTGAAATAATCGAAGAACTTCGACACCTATCATGGGAACTGCGGCCATCAGTACTCGATGATCTTGGTTTATTTCCTGCCATTCGCTCTTATTTGGTCCGGTTTTCAGAGCATCATCATATCAGGGTCCATTTTGACTGTTATTTAAATTGCCGTCTGAACACAAACAAAGAAATTACCATTTACCGTATAATCCAAGAAGCATTAACGAATATTCGTAAATATGCTCATACTCAAGAAGCAACAGTCACGATTCGGGAAATTGATGAAGAAATTCGTGTGGTCATAGAGGATAAAGGAAAGGGCTTTGATATTAAAAAGGTTACCCGTGGCGTAGGCTTATTCAGTATGGAGGAGAGAGCCAGAGCTGCCGGTGGAAACCTTTCCATTCATTCAGTAGAGGAAAGAGGGACAAAAGTATTTTTGGAAATACCTTTGTAGAGAAATCCAAGTCAATTTATATACAAGGAATTCCTGGGGGGGTCCCATTGGGGCTGCAGTTAGAACTATGCCTCAAAAACTAAAGCTGAAAGTTTTGAAGAAAAACGCTAAGAAGCTAATAGGATTAAGTGCTCATGTTTTATAATAGAAAACACCTATCTAATGAATTATTAACTAAAAACTTAAAAACATGAAGGAGAAAAAGTATGCAGGCACATAACAAAACCGTCGTGAAGTCCATGCAGATCCTTACCCTTTTCATAAATCATCCGAAACTCACCTTTAATGAGATGGTGGAACTTTCCGACCTGCCGAAAACCTCTTTGCACCGTATGGTGGGATCATTAGAAGAAATGGGATTTTTAACAAGGGACGATGACGGCCATTATTCACTTGGACTGATATTCTTGCAGTTTGGTCAACTGGTAGGGGAGCGTTTGGATATCAGATCAATTGCCTATCCCATCATGAAAGACCTTCGGGATGATGTAGAAGAAGCAGTGAATTTAATTGTGAGGGATAAGGACGAAGCCATGTACATTGAAAAGGTGGACACATTGCATCCTGTTCGACTTTATACATCTATTGGAAGGCGTTCGCCATTATACGCTGGCGATTCTCGAATCATACTAGCGCATTTGCCAGAAGAAGAGCGTGAAGCTTATTTGGAAAGTATTGAATTAAAACCAATTGCCATTGGAACGATAATGGATAAAGATATACTTCGTCATGCTTTAGATGAAGCTAGAATGAAAGGTTACACGATAACTTCATCTGAACTGGAGAATTATACGAAAGCGGTGAGTGCGCCGATACTCAATGGCAAAGATCAAATAGTAGCTGGCATTAGTGTGGCTGGGATAGAGGCTAGATTTCAGGAAGGTCGTTTGCCTGAATTGATTGACAAAGTAACGAAAGCTGCCAAGGAAATTTCCATGAAACTAGGTTCTAATAAATCTTAAAGAAACTAGAAAATGATATTTTCCAAACAATCATCTTTTAAATCGATAGTTTCCTTAATTACGATGACTTACATAAGCTGGTTGATTCCTATATAAAAAAATGAATAGGGAATAACCTGCAAAGCCACCGATCATGGTGGTTTTTTGTCTTTTATGGGCTGCTCAGCAGTAAAATGGTTGATGTTAGTAGCTTTAGGAAAGCGCATATCATCAACCATACTAACTGAGCCAAGATGCATAGGTGAACCATTTGGGATGGTTCACCTATGCAAATAAAGTAAGCAATCTACATCGCTATATTCAAGCTTTTGAATCTGGTCACAATCATACGGATGATCGTTGGTCTGCCTCTAAATATGCACAAAGTCTGATTGATTTATATTTCTCGGCACCCCGATGTCAGCCATTGTAAGTAAACCTGGTTTACGGAGGGCATCAATTTGCTTAGCGGTATTGATAATCATTGCAGCGGTTGCAGTATCCCCAAAGATGCCGTTTGGAACTATCAATCTTTGGGTTTCGTTCCCCTCGATAACGATTTCATCTTCTTGTTTAATACCTGCAGACATCGTTAAATCCAGGTGAATTTCCTTTCCGTCCGTGGTCTTGCCCGTAGAAATTTGATGAAGCCCCTTAACATCCCCAGGTTTTAAGCTAGTTAGGGGAACGGTAATATTTTCGCTTGCAATCGTTGGTTCAATTGTATTGAGTACACTTGAAAGTTTCCAATTGAGCCCATAAGCGATTAATCTGACAGACTCCTCAAGTCCTACATGTCCAATTTTATTTTGTTCAGCTAAAAATTCAAACTCTTCTTTGGTCATCCCGATTCCGACCTTCTTTTGTAAGGGAAGGCGCCTTTTCGAAACATCCACTTTACGATTGACCCTAATTTTATTAACCGTCGTCAATACTGTAGAAAAAGAAATGGCCATAGTATCCATTATGTAGCCTGGATTAATTCCGGTCCCAATGACACTAAGTCCCTTTTCTTTAGCGTAATCATCTATTTCCTGTGAAAGTACAGGATAGCGATGCCAAGGGAAAGAAAGCTCCTCACAGGTGGAAACCACTGAAAATCCATGATCTAGAAGCTCTTTGATTTGAGGCCATACTTGCTGTGCGTTTGATCCAGTTGCATGAAGGGCGACAGGGTGGTCAGCGTCAGGCCTTACTTCCTTTATATGGGAGACTACACATTTATTCGTTTCCTTTTCATTGATGAGTGAGCCAATGTCCTTACCTATCTTATCGGGATCAATATCAACAACTCCGAAAATCGATTGTGGATTGGTTTGGTAAGCACTGCGTAGTATTTCAATGCCAATGGGGCCGAGTCCGAATACTGTAAATTCAGAATATTGTTTAGCCATTCATCTCTCATCCTTTCAAAATAAGGTATAACAAAATGTTAACATTGAGAGATAAATAATAAAAATAGTTAATTTTTATATATTTATAAATAATCGTTATAAAAGGAATGACCGCAATGAATGTGTGGCTATATGCAAAAGAGGTTGCTTCACCTGAAACCGCGTGACACATAAAAAAACACCATCCTTTCTACATATTACAGAAAGAATAGCGTTTTTTTTGTTTTTGGGGTAATGATATGCCCTAGCTTGCTGGGCATATGGCGGCACCCCTATAGGCATATGTTAAGGCAAATCCAATATAAAAAACCCAAAGTTGTTTAAACCTATATTAAAAGAAATTTTGATTTTTCATTGTAAAGTAATAAACAAGAGTTAAAAGAGCTAAAATCGAAAAGTTATAAAAGCTAAACCTTATAAGGTACATTTTACTTTTTTGTGGATCTCTCTTAATAAAAAGTTTAAATGAAATTACACTTGCGAGGGAAGCAACTATCGTACCAAGTCCACCTAAATTTACACCTACTAATAAAGGCTGCCAATTCACGGAGAATTTTGATAAAAAGATCGCAGCTGGTACATTGCTTATCAGTTGGCTTAAAATTATGGAACTGAAAAAGATAGATGTAGGACTTTTGAGATGTTCGCTTGCAAATGTGTGTACTACCTTTAAATCCGATATGTTTCCTATAAATATAAAAAAACATATAAAAGTAATAAGCAATAAATAATCAATTTTCTTCAATAATTTTATATCAAGTAAACATGCGGTTCCCAAAGCGATGATGAACGCAAGTTTGTAGCTTAAAACCCCAAGTATGGATGCAGATATGATGCCAAATAGAATTCCCCATACTGTTGCCCTTTTTTTATTTTTTATAGAAATATACGGAAGTTCCATTTCCAGTGTTTTACTATTCAATCTTTGATTAAGAAAGAATAATAGAATAATTCCAAGAACCACTAATAGAAGGATTGTTGTAAAAAATTGTATGGGCCTTATTCCGTAGTTAGTAAATATATAAAGATTTTGAGGATTTCCCATAGGAGTTAGGCTGCTTCCGATGTTAGCCGCAATTGTCTCTAGTATAATAGTATCTAACATAGAAGTTTGTATAATCTTACTAATTATAAGTGTTAATGGTACAAATGTTATTAATGCCACATCATTCGTTACAAGCATGGAACTAAAAAAGCATAATAAAATTAGGATTGCTGAAACACTTTTACTATTATGACATTTACTCAGTATGGCAATGGCGAACTTATCCAATAGTTTAAGATCTTCCAGAGCCTTAACTACGAGCATAAGATTAAATAAACTGACTAATACTTTAAAATCAATATATTCCAGTTTTGGTGAATGGAATAAACAGCTTACGATTGCAAACAAGAGTGATATGGTAAATACAATGTCTTTTTTTAAAATTCCAAATTTCAAGTTCACTTTTTTTCGTACTTCACATAAATATATTCTTTCATCAAATCCCCCTCCAGTACTATCTATTCTACTACATTACTCTGTTTCTTACATTTGAAATATACACTTAAAAAACACCATCATTTCCATGGAATTACAGAAAAATAGCTTTTTTTAGTTATGGGGGTAATGATTTGTCTTGGCTTGATGGGGATTAGGTGGTACCTATTAATGAACTAACGGTGCGTTAGCTGAAATCAGAGCTGTTTATAAGGGCAGCACTTTTCTTATGGAACTAAATGGGCAGGTAGTTAACAAGTTTGTTAGAAACATATGGAGTGAATAGAAAAACCGTTCAATTTTTTGAACGGATTGAATCAAATTAGTTATTTTATACAATTTATATTCCTGTTTTAATGCCAAAACCTATTAAAATTAAGCCAGTTGATTTTTGGAACGCTTTCTGGAATTTGGAGTTGTTCAACCATTTTTTTGCGTAATCAATTAGATAAACAAGAAATAGAAACCATAATACAGCGAGTAAGGTTAAGATGAAGGCTAATATAATCAATTGCTGGTTTACATTTCCATTCAAATTGACAAATTGCGGCATGATTGTTATATAAACTAAAATAGTCTTTGGATTAAGAATATTATTAAGTAATGCTTGCATAAAGGAATCCTTATTATGCCGATTTAAATACTTCGTGGGTGTATTTGCTTGTGCTTGTATTTCTTTTAAAGAAAAAGCGCTTTTAGTAAAAAAACTTTTAATCCCTAAATAAATTAAGTAGGCGGCTCCCAAATATTTGATTGTACTGAAAAGAATCACAGACTTTGCAATGACGACAGATAACCCAAGAATAGCAATAAGCGTCCAAAAAGAAAGTCCCGTTGCCATTCCGAGAACGGTATAATGTCCAGCTTTTGGACCATAGCGAAGCGTGTTTTTCACTAGGAGCATAGTATCTGCTCCGGGTATAATAACCATCATTGCAACTATTGATATGTAAGTTAGTAAGCTATCCATACTATTTCTCCCTTCTCGTTTGTTAGTAGCTACTCAAGTAACTACTTATTAATTATATTGGATGCTTATGGAAAAGGTCAACAGATTTTGCTAAGATATTAGTTACTAAGGTAGCAACTAAGGTTGTGTTGGAGGATTTATGAAAGAAAACATTTTAGAAACATTAAAAAATCTAAATTTTACCGAATATGAAGCGAAAGCATATCTTACCTTATTGGAAGAATCGCCATTGACTGGCTATGCAGTAGCAAAAAACTCCGGTGTACCACGTTCAAGAATATATGAAATTCTGGACGGTCTCGCAATAAGAGGGGATATTCTGGTTAGTCCTGGTAACACACCACAGTATACTCCTGTACCTGCAAAGGAGCTAATAAAAAACCGTCGAATGAAAGCAGAAGAGAATTTTGAACTGGCAGAAAAATCATTAGCAGAGTTTGAAAGTTCTGCAAATGACCGTGAAAATATCTGGAATATCACTGGACGCAATGAAATACTCGAAAAGGTTAAAGCTTGTATATTATCTGCTGAAAAAAGAATCCTCTTAGAGATTTGGGAAGAGGAATTCGAAGAATTGGAGTCTGAACTAAGACAGGCAGCAACTAGAGGGGTCAATGTAACAATTATTGCTTATGGGGAAATCGTATGTGATTTTGCTAATGTTTACCTCCATTATATGGGTCATGAAATTACAGAAGAGTATGGTGGACGATGGCTTGTTATTAGTGGAGATGACTCAGAAGTAGTAGCAGGTATTGTCTCGCTGGGTAAAGATAGTCGTGCGGCATGGACAATGCATGTAGGTTTGGTAATGCCAATTACAGAAGTCATGATTCATGATTTGTATCTCATGGAAATTATGGAGAAACATAGAGAGCTTTTAGAAGAAAGTTTTGGTGAAAACCTTGCCAATTTACGTAAAAAATTTTCTATCCATCCAGATTTTAAGAAACATTACATTGACTAAATTTGTACTATTTTTTCCTGTTTTAACAACAAAAAGAAAAGCATTACTTTTTTATTAATCAACGTTTTGAGGAAGTAGTATGGGGCACAGTACAAATTCAAGCTTTAACACCAGCATCCAGCGTCTATGGGCAATCCCAAGTGGCGAATATTGCTAGATGGGAATTACTAACAATGATTGATGAATATGAATGGATTTGAAGCATGGAAGCTCGCATTAGCGGAAGCATCATTTTCACCTATAGCGAAAAAATACGGGAGAGTTCCTGCAATAGTCAATGGACAATAAGAAGTTCCAGAAAATTTCATTGAAAAAGGTGAAGCCGATGCGATTGGGTCAATAAAGTCAATAATGGAGAGCTATTAGCAGTGTTAAAGCCGGAAGAAGTGTTAAGCCCGAAAGCAAAAAATAAGGTATTTGAAGTATAAATCTTCTCAATCTCACAGTGCTTTACTTGAAGAAGCAAACTAAAAAAAGCCGATTCCTTAACGTGAACTGCACCCCATAAAGTTAGACAGGTTATTTCGTTAGGCAGCCCGTTGGGCATGAACTCGGTATTGTACCGGGCTCATGCCTTTTAATTTTGCCTTGATTCGTTTGTGATTATAGTATTCTATATATTTTGCTAGTTCTTGTTTAAAGTGTTCCACACTTTCAAATTCTTTTAGATAAAGAAGTTCCGATTTCATGATACCAAAGAAATTTTCCATAACAGCGTTATCGTAACAATTCCCTTTGCGAGACATACTTTGCGTAATGCCACGTTCCGGCATTACGGTATTGTTTCATTTGATAATGCCAGCCTTGATCGGAATGAATAAGGAGAGTATCGTCGTCTGTTAAACGTTCAAAAGCTTGATCTAACATCGTTGAAATGAGTTTAGTAGGTTGGTCTTGAACCGATTGTATACGTAATGATTTCTCCATTAAATAAGTCCAATATCGTCGATAAATATAGCTTTTCTCCAAATAATTTAAACTCTGTAATATCCGTAACCCATTTCTCATTTGATTTTTCAGCTTTGAAATTCCGATCTAAAATATTTAGTGCAATCTTGCCCACAGTTCCTTTGTAAGAGCGATATTTTTTCATACGGACAAGACATTTTAGCCCTAGTTCTTTCATGATACGCTGTACCTTTTTGTGGTTTACTAGGTGTCCGCGATTTCTAAGTTCATCACGAATACGACGGTAACCAAACCGACCTTCATGTTCATCGAAAACAGATTTAATCAATACTTTCAGTTCTGCATCTGGATCAGGACGTCCGAAGTTTTTCACCCAATAGTAATACGTGCTACGCGGAATGTCTGCGAGCTGTATAAGTGCTTTCACCGGGAATGCATTCCTTAATTCATAGACTACTTGTGCTTTGTCTTGTTTGTTGATTTTTCCTTGTTTTGAACTAAGGCATTCAACTTTTTTAAATAGGCATTCTCCATACGTAAACGTTCATTCTCCGTCTGTAAAGCCTCTATTGACCCTTCATCGGGTACTTGAGTATTTGATGTCTTATTATTTTTATTTTTCATGGATGGACGCCCCTTTTTCTTCGATTGTAGGGCATCAAATCCTTCTGTTTCATAAGCAACTTTCCATTTTCGAAGCGTTTCATAAGATGGAATATTAAAAATCGCCGCTGTTTTCCTGATAGACGTCCCGTGTTCGTTCATATAATTGAGTACATCTAGTTTAAACTGTGCGGGGTAGAGTGTATAGCGTTTTTCAAAAGCATCATCACCAAAAAGTTCAAATTGTTTAATCCACTGATGGAGTAAACTCGGATGAACACCAATAGATTTAGCAATTGTTTGTCCTCCCTCATTACCATCTATATATTGCCTTACTGCCTGTATTTTTTCTTCTGAAGAAAATCTCGCCATAAAAAACTGCACCTCCAATTGTTAGTTGTGTCTAACAATTGGGGTGCAGTTCAACGTACAGGAATCGACTTTTTTAGTTTGAAATTTCGCTTAGCGTAAAAAATAACACTATTTATTTTGAAAAGATTTCTTTTGCGTTTTCCATGGCCATTTTATTTCCTAGTGCTGAATAATCAAGCCATGGCTGATCCGGAACTACGTATACATGTTTTCCTTTAACTGCTTTCAACCCTTTCCAAATGGGTGTATCTTCCAACTGTTTAAAAGCAGTCTGAGACTCATCGTCACTGTTGACAATGACAAATATAGCATCTGCATTGAAATCTGGAAGAACTTCTTGAGATATGACTTCGTAAGGTAGATTTTTATCAATCTTTTCAACACCATTGGCAGGTTTAAAACCTAAATCCTGAAATAAGATAGGTCCCATTGGCTTTTCAGTACTAAATACTCGTAACTCCTTTGCAGTAACACGGATTGCCATTACTTTACTGCCTTCACCAAGTTTATTTTCAATTAAATTTTTGACTTCTTTCGTTTGTTTTTCATAATCTGATATGAACTTTTCTGCTTGCTGTTGACGGTCGACAAGTTTAGCAACGGACTTTAAATGATCTCTCCATGTTCCTTCATCAAGATTAAATACATGAGTCGGTGCGATTTTTTCATATTTTGATACATCTTGTCCTGAAAATTCTTTATCAAGATAAATTACAGAAGGGTTTAGTTCTATCAACGCTTCCATATCTGGATCTTTTACAGGTCCAAGCTTTTGCGTATCTTTTAATCGATCCTTCACATGCGGCAGAAAATCTTTTAATTCTCCACCAATTACAGAACCAACTGGAGTTATATCTAATGCAAGTAAATCATTTGTTAGGTGGATGGAAAGTGAAGCGATTCTAGGTTCTTCACTCTCTGGTTTATTTTTTTGTGCTGATTTACTATCATTTGAAGATGTCTGTCCGCAAGCCGACAAAATAAGAATTAACATAATGCTAAATAAAATAGTAATTTTCTTGTTCATTTTTTCTCCTAATTGAAAAGTTATTTTGTTTTTGTGAGCAAGTAAAGAAAATAGGGAGCTCCTATAGCAGCGACTACTATACCAGCTGGAATAGCATTTGGATGAAATATGGATCGGCCGATGGTATCCGCAAGCACCAAAATAATGAGTCCTATAAGTCCTGCAACAGGAAGGAAATGCTGGTACATCGGGCCAACAAGCCGACGGGCAAGATGCGGGGCAACTAGACCAATAAATCCAATACCGCCGGCCATTGCTACACTCGCACATGACAAACCAACAGCAGTTACCAGCATCAGCAAACGTTGTTTTTGAACAGAAACACCAAGTCCAGCCGCTACGTCATCACCTAGTGATAAGGCATTTAATGTGTTAGATTTGAAGTAAGCATAAGGTGCTAAAATAAGGATCCACGGAAAAAGGGCAATAACATGGATCCAATCTCTTCCCCATACATTACCAACTAACCATCTTGAAGCAAATGAGTAGGTTTCTTCATCAAGACGAAGAGACAGAAAAAGTGTAATAGCACTAAAACCAGCAGAAATCGCAATTCCAATGAGAATAAGGCGAATGGGCAGTATGCCTTTGTAACGATCATAGGCAAGTAAAACAATTAGAAAAGCAGTTAAGACTCCGCCTAAAAAGGTAAATAGCGGTATAAGGATTGATGCTTTTTCATCCAATGAATGAAAATATGTTACAAAGATAATGAGACCAAAGGACGCACCTGCATGTAAGCCTAAAATTCCTGGGTCTGCCAAAGGATTACGCGATAAACCTTGTAGGATTGCACCTGAAATTCCTAATCCAACTCCAGCCAACATGGTAATCAAGATTCGTGGCATACGGTAATCAAATAGCACAGTAGTACTTTTAAAATCACCGTTGCCAAAAAGCGTTTGGATTACTTTTAAAGGTGAAATTCGCAGTGTACCTGTATTCAAGCTTATTAATACTGCAACTATACTAATAAAAATAAATACCATAGTAACTATATATGCCCTCTTGTTGTCTGCATTCATATGATATTTCACCTATAAGTCCCTCCCTACTTTACGAGCAATATAGAGAAAAAAAGGAACACCGACAAGGGCAACCATTATACCAATAGCCAGCTCTCTAGGCGGGTTCAACGTTCTGGCACCCAGATCAGCCAGTATTAACAGAATCGAACCCAATAATGCTGACATTGGAATAATGAGCTGATAATATCCTCCAACCAATTTTCGTGAAATATGTGGGATTACAAGTCCAACAAAACCTATTGAACCAACGGCCGAAACAGAAACTCCTGCCAGAATAACGGCAACTATCATTCCTAGTATTCTAATACGATTCGTATTCACACCAAGATTGGTGGAAATATCATTGCCCATTGAAATGAGTGATACAGATCGACCTAATGAAATTGCCCAAATAATTGCGATAAGAATAATAGGAGCAAGCACTTTCAAATGACTCCACTTTATCCCTGCTACACCCCCCGCATACCAAAATGCTAAATCCTGACTCAAATCATAATAAATGGCCACTCCTGAACTAAGTGAATGTAGGAGCGCTGCTATCACTGCACCTGAGATTGTTAGCCTTATAGGTGTTAATCCTCCCGGCACAGATGAGCCTATTATATAAATGAATAATGTACTCAACACAGCTCCTATAAATGAAAAAACCATCAAGACAGCATATGGTATATTTGGAAAGAAAGCGAAACTAAGGGCTACCACAAACATTGACCCTGCGTTAATACCAAGTATTCCTGAGTCAGCTAAGGGGTTGTGGGTGACTCCTTGCATCAAAGCACCTGCAACTGCAAAAGCTGCTCCGACTAATGCAGCGCCAATCACCCGTGGAAGCCGTAGTTCGTGGATAATCTGTTGCTGTGTCAGTGTGGGATTATAATCAAAAATCGCTGACCACACCGTATTGATGCTAACCTCTTTTGCTCCAAATGTTACAGCCAAAAATAGGCACAGCACTAATCCAATAATCACCAGAATGAATAAACACAATAGCAGAAAACCATTTGAACGCTTTTTGAGTCCCTTTAGAGAGGGATTATGTAACATTTTTTAATTCATCCTTTACTGTTCATTAATGGAATTGATAATCATTATCATGATGATTATATCTTTACTCTTTGCTGAAATCAATCTATTTTTTTAACACGTTAATTTGTTAAAATATTGAATTGTTTGTATATGTTCACATAGGCTCCAGTAGGCAGGAAAATCGTTCGTAAAAGTATACTTTTACGGTTTTTTAATTATGATTGTTACGAATCTCCTTATTGTTCCAAGCATATAGTTTATAGAATTTATGATAATTAATATATAAGGGGTGAATGGATTGAGCAAGGTAGGAAAAGATGATTTTGTTTCTGGGTTTGTTCCACATCATAATCATGGGTCCGTTGATTATACATCTGTAGTGGACGGCCATGTCCATCAATGTCTGGATGTAACATCCCCGCCAATTCCATCACAAGAGGGAGAACATATTCACTATACAGAAGGATATGTGGTATTTGAGGATGGGCATAACCATTATTATAAGGCATATTCGGGACCAGCCATTCCTGTTGGCAATGGAATGCACGTTCATTATTATGATTTTTACACAACTGAAGATGATGGGCATAAACATCGAGTTAGAGGGGTCGATCAACCTGCTCCAGGGAATAAATAACGGTACATGATATACAAAAAGAAAACCACAGGGGGATAATTCTAGTAGAGTTTTATCCGATTCAAAGTGCATTTATTCACCGTGGTTTTTCAAATAACCAGTGATAAATTATTTATCGAAGTATAGAAGTAAAATTAATCCAATATTAAAAGCTCCATTTCTCAGTGTCACAAACGAGAAATGGGGCTTTTTTCACTTTATGCCTAAACCCCTTATTTCGACCCCTCCTTTTTAATCGAGAGGGGCTCTTTTTTTAAAATTTCACAAAATGCAAAAAATGAATCATTTAAAAGGTAAAGTGTAATAAATATTATTCAAACTAAATGGTTTTTCTCACTCCGAGTTGTTTCGCAGCTTTTTAAGCCAAGAATCTCATATATCGTAAAAAGTCTGATCATTCTTTAACGTTTTCAAAACATGCTTAGTCAGCATTGACGGATCATCCGTGTTTTTCCAAACTGCAGATATGGAACTGGATAATTCAGAGTTATCGATGTTCAATGCTTTAACTTTGCTTTTTCCCAACAAACTCACCATATCTTTCGGCATGAGAGCAACGCCTAAGTTATTGGCTATAAGGTTGGCGATCGTTAATAATTCAGATCCTTTACATAATTCTTTAGGTGAAAATCCAGCAGTCAGACAAGCCTTTTCCAAAAGGAATTGAAGGGAGTGTGCTTGGACGGCATCATAATGGATAAAAGATTCGTCTCTTGCTTCGTATAAGTGTATCGCATCCTTTTGGGCTAGTGGATGATCAATGGAAACGACTAATTGTAAAGGGAACCTTTTGAATTCAATCATGCTTAATCCTTCATTTGCGATGATGTTATTGTGTATGGGCGTTCGGATGAAACCGATGTGATAATTTTGTTGGTTTACGAGCTTCACTGCTCTTGAGGATGTTGTTTCATGCAGGTAAAAATCTGTTTCCGGGTATTCCCCCACTATCTTTTTCAATAACTTCGGGATATATATGCTCGCTGCAGAGGGGACAGTAGCAATCTTCATTTTGGGCTTGGGGATGGTTTTATTTTCAACTATGTAATTCACTGTTTTCTCAATATCTTCAAAGGAAGGGGCAAGTTTTTTATAGATGTACTCTCCTTCTTCCGTCAATGTAATTTTTCTTGTCGTTCGATTTAATAGTTTAAGGCCTAATTGTTTTTCGAGGGATAAAATCTGTTGGCTAAGTCCTGGCTGCGATATATGCAGGGTTTTGGAAGCCTCACTGAAACTAAGATGGTTAGAAACCTCTATGAAATAGCGGAGGGATAGGAAATTCAAACAATCACCCACTTCAGTTAGATTGGAAAATACACACAAAAAATAGCTGGTAAAAGGAAGGGCGGACCTCAAATATACCCTCTCAAATAATATTTGTATATAACGATTAAAGGCTAGAAATATGTTAAAAGTTTCTAGTTTTATAATAAAGACTTATAAGTTTATAACAATAATATATTTCTAAAACGGAAGAGTCAATATTATCCTTAAATTAAGGGTGAAAATGTAATAAAGAGGAAAATGAACCCATTAAATAACAGAATTTTCAGTATTTAAGCAGGTGTTTTTACACATTTATGCTTGTTTATTTGATTTAAATAAAACTTTTTTAATCGACAGTAGGACTTTTGGTTTTTGTGTCTGATTTTGCAAAAAAAAGGAAAAGCAAGGTGGTCGGTAGAATAATAATAGTATCATCTTTTGTAGATGATGAAAAAAATGATGGGGGGTTGTATGAAAAGGTTAATAAGTACTTTTTATTGGTTATGAGTCTAACAGTGACCGGTATTATCACGGCCTTCAGTAAGGAAAAGGACTATATTCACGAAAAATAATGGCCAATATGCACCTATGCCTATACTGAGGATTGCTAAAAAGATATCGTACCAGGCAACTTGAAATTTTCCCTTTTGACGCTTCTTCCGGTTTGAAGGAAAACTAAAAAAAATCAAGGATAGTGCAAACCGGCGCTTTGGATTTGTGGTTCGTTTAATGGCCATTCTGCTAGTTTTAGAGGCAACTAGAGGTACAGTAGGCAGCAGGCTTCCTATTATGGTCATGGCTATATTATTTGTTTTCTATGGTTTGGACAGTGCCAGGCTTCGATTATCACCCGGATGTAAAGGTTAGTTTTAGAGTCATGCTGGAAATTCGTGGGGGGTGATTTTTTGAATTGAATCATCATTAAGAGAACTTATCCAACAGCCAAAAGGAATGTGAATACTGTTTCAATTTAGAGATCAACCAGCATATTCCAGACTTGCAATCGAGGATCATCCGTATATCCACTTGCCGTATGGTGAAATCCCAATTTTGTTTTTGAAAGGAGACTAATTCATGAAATTTTTAAAAAGTTTTATTTTAGTTACTTTCAGTTTCTTTTGTATGATCACACCAGCTTTTGCAAGTGTCCCCGGAGTGGATAAGTCAATGGGAAGGGGTGCAACAAAAGGAATCGTATCAGTTTCTCATCCGTTAGCAGCTGAAGCGGGTATAAAGATACTAAAACAAGGTGGAAATGCGGTCGATGCAGCAGCTGCCATTCAATTATCGTTAAATGTAGTTGAGCCAATGATGTCTGGAATCGGCGGCGGTGGTTTTATGATGATCTATAATAAAAAGGAAAATAAAATAACGATGATCGATAGTCGCGAAATGGCACCACAAAATGTTACGCCTGAACTTTTTTTAGATTCAAAGGGAAAACCTATTCCTTTTAGTAAACGGCACATATCTGGGAAAGCGGTTGCAGTTCCCGGAACACTTTTGGGGGTAGAAACTGCTCTTGAGAAATATGGAACATTGAAATTATCACAAGTTATCGACCAGTCCATTTTACAAGCTGAAAAAGGGGTAAAAGTCAATTGGGCGACAGCTCAATATATCGATGAAAATGTAAAAAAACTTGAAAATAACCAAGCGGCTGCAAAAGTTTTTGTACCAAATGGAAAACCATTGGTAGAGGGAGATACCCTCGTTCAGCCAGATCTGGCAAAGACTCTTAAGTTAATAAAAGAACAAGGTTCTAACGTTTTTTATAAAGGTGAAATAGGAGAAGCACTTACCAAAGAAGTTCAAAAACGTGAAGGAACGATGACAAAAGAGGATTTGGAAAACTATGTGGTGAAAGAGAGAGAACCAATTAGATCGGAATATAGGGGCTTTGAATTGGTGGGTGCAGCTTCACCAAGTTCAGGCAGTTTGACGATCCAACAAATCCTAAAGCTCATGGAAGGATACGATGTACAAAAGATGGGGGCTAACTCCCCTGAGTATCTTCATTATCTAACGGAAGCCATGCATCTCGCATATGCCGATCGAGCCGCCTATATGGCAGATGAAGATTTTTATGATGTACCTACTAAAGGACTATTGGATGAAGATTATATAAAAGAAAGAAGAAAACTCATTAATCCAAATAGATCAACAGTTGATGTCAAAGCAGGCGATCCATGGAAGTATGAGGGCAAAGAACCGACTTCAATGAAGAACGTTAAGGAAGAGCAGACCCCGATCGGACAAACGACTCACTTTTCTGTAATGGATAAGTGGGGAAATATGGTTGCTTATACGACTACAATCGAGCAAGTATTCGGATCGGGTATCATGGTACCTGATTATGGATTCATGCTTAATAATGAAATGACGGATTTTGATGCCACACCGGGGGGCGTTAACCAGGTGGAACCAAGAAAAAGACCAAGAAGCAGTATGTCCCCGACCTTCGTATTAAAAGATGGCAATCCCTTCATGGCCATTGGTTCACCAGGCGGAGCGACGATAATAGCATCGGTATCTGAAACGATTATGAATGTGCTTGATCATCATATGCTAATTCAAGATGCCATACTAGCTCCACGTATTTATTCTGCTGGTTATCCTACAGTTAGATGGGAACCGGGAATTGAACAAAATACAAGGCTGGAGTTAATGGCAAAAGGCCATGTTTATGAAGAAAAACCCCAACATATCGGTAATGTGCAAGCTGTTATTTTTGATTATGAAACAGGGAAAATGTATGGAGGAGCCGACAATACGAGAGAAGGAACTGTTCAAGGAGTGTATGATGTTTCCTATAAAGCTAAAAAGCCAAAAGAAATAAAAGAAGAAAAGAAAGGACCGTTTACCTTAAAGGTGAATGGAGCCGTTTATCCTTATACAGCTGAACAAATGAAACTGATAGATGAAAAACCCTATATCCAATCAGACAAATTGCTACTTGGATTGGGTGTAATTGGAGCAGGTGACTTAGAAACATATGAACCAGATAAAAAATCGTATTTACCGGTGTTAAAAGTAGCGAAATCGTTAGGATATAAAACAAAATGGAACGAAACAGACAAAGAGGCACTATTGGAAAAAGATCCAGCGGATTTTGAAGATCCCGACGATGATGGTAGCGTGACGAATTGATTTCATCCTGACTAATATAACCAGTCCAGACAGGATTCCTTTAAAAAGATGTAAAGAAGGAAATTGGGAAGTGAAACGGTCCAGACTAATGATATTCCCCTTGTGCATTGTGCAGAAAGGGGAATATTTTTTTTTTGCATTTTTTCAGTGAAGATTTGCTTTTTTAGTTAGTCGATTCTATCACTCTCATTAAAAAAGCGATGTATCTCCTCAACTAATTTACATACCGCAGGTGACAGATATCGATCTTTCAAGTAGGCCAGGTATACAGTCCTTTCCAAAAAATTAGATTCTATTGTACGGATTGCAGTATCGGTTGTTGTAACGGATTTTACATAGCTTTCCGGTAAAATTGTAACACCAAGTCCTTCTTCCACCAAACTGCAAGCTGTTTCAAGTCTTTCTATTTCGTAAATAATATTGGGAAGTGCCTTTTCATGCTTGAATGCTATTAAGATATCATCTCTTGTTTGAAATCCAGTTGTACTGATGATCAATTCTTTCTTTGCAAGGTCTTGGAAAGTGATAGACTCTTTTTCGTTTAATTCGTCATCTTTATGGACCAAAAGCACGAATTTTTCATTGTATAGGGGTGCAGATATGATTTTCTCATGGTTAATTGGCTGGTTCGTGATGGTGAAATGAACATTAAACCGATTTAACGAATCGATAACCTTTTCTTCCCCCAATATTTCCCTGACTTTGAAATGAATATTAGGATAATTGATTTTAAAATTCCTGATTATCTTCGGGAACCAGATTTTGAATGATTCAATGGAACCTATAGATATTGTTCCACTTCCAACATGCTTCATCTCCTCAAGTTCCACTTGAAAATTATTGAATCTTCTTAACAAATCCACAGATCTCGTATAAAAAATCCCCCCTGCTTCCGTAAGCTCAAGTCCCCTTGTATTACGTTCCAAAAGCTGAAAACTAACTTCTTTTTCTAATTTCATTATGGCATTACTTAAGGAAGGTTGAGATATATGCAGTATTTTAGCAGCTTTAGAGTAATTCTTTTCCTGGACAACGGTAGTGAAATAGCGTAGTTGGCGAAGATCCATATATTCTCCTTTCTATAGTTTAAAACTATAGATATATTAAAATTTTGTATTGGTAATTATATATTATCTCAATTATAATTTTTAAAAAAGATATTTCAGAATTTTTTTAATAAAGGAGAAATTATGTATAATAAACCGATTTTAGATTATTGGAATGGAAGGGTTGATTCCCATTCTGAAATGGACAGCTTCAGGTACCACCAAAGAGTGCGGTTGTCACCGATTTCGGAATTAAACACCTCTCCCAAAGCATCCAGAACCTTTGGAATGATTGGCTTCAAATGTGATGAAGGCGTCAAAAGAAATAAAGGCAGGATTGGTGCTGCTGAGGGTCCTGATCATATAAGGCAGTCCTTGGCGAAATTACCATGTCATTTATCCTCCCAAACCGAGCTGGTGGATGCTGGAAATGTAATCTGTGAAGGTTCAGAGATGGAGGATGCCCAAGCTCAACTGGGATCAGCTGTTGCCCAGATATTGGAGAGTAAAGCGATTCCTATCATACTTGGCGGAGGACATGAAACCCTTTATGGTCATTATCTTGGGATAAGGAAATACGTTGGACCAAAGGCTAGATTGGGGATTATTAATATTGATGCTCACTTTGATATGAGGCCTTATGAAAAAGAAAGTTCATCAGGAACGATGTTTAAACAGATTTTGGACGAAGATCAAAGTTGTGGATATTTATGTGTCGGAATTCAGAAACAGGGAAATACGAAGGCCCTGTTTAAAACTGCTGAGGGGAGTAAGGTCGACTACATATTGGAAGAAGATTTGTCATTGAACGAAATGAATGAAACCAAGCAGCGGATAAATGAATTCGTTAAAAAAAATGACTTCATCATTCTTACATTATGTACTGACGTTATTGATTCAGCCTACGCACCAGGGGTAAGTGCACCCTCTCCATTTGGACTGAATCCGAAATTGGTCCGTGCGATTATTAGGCATGTCGTATCAAACGAAAAGATCCTCTCCTTTGATATCGCGGAAGTGAATCCTTCGTTGGACGAAAATAATAAAACCGTTACATTGGCAGCACATTTAATAAATGAGGTATTGCTGCATTTTAAATAGTAAATTATACATCTGGGGGCAGACATACGATGAATCTGGAATTAAATCAAATCACAACCTTATTTCTCGCCGTATCACTGTTTTTGGCGGGTGGACTGTTAATAGGAAGATCCCCATCCTTAAAAGGTTTTGCATACCGGCTCCAGTAGTGGGAGGATTATTGTTCGCGATACTTGTGACAATCTTCAGACAGGCTGGATTGATCAATTTAACATTGGATACTACTTTACAAAGCCTTTTCATGCTTACTTTCTTTACAACTGTAGGGTTAGGGGCAAGCTTTAAACTTGTTAAGCTAGGTGGGAAACTGCTCGTCATTTACTGGCTGGCTTGTGGCGCCCTGGCTCTTTTTCAGAGTATGATAGGAGTTTCACTTGCAACCGTACTTGATTTAGAGCCTTTATTAGGAGTAGTAATGGGCCCCATCTCGATGGAAGGAGGCCATGGGGCAGCTACTGCATTTGGCGGGACAATTGAAGATCTTGGGGTTAGTTCCGCTTTATCGATTGGACTTGCAGCAGCAACCTTTGGCTTGGTTGCAGGCGGGTTAGCTGGTGGTCCATCCGTTAAATATTTAATCACTAAGTATAAATTACAGCCATCCGAAGCAGATATTAATGATGAAGTGGCAGCAGCCGTGGAAGCGAACGGAGATTCATCCAAAGGGATCAACGCCCAAAACTTCATGATCCAGATTCTGATCATAACATTCTGTATGGCAGCAGGTTCTTACTTAGGAGAGCTTTTCTCGAGTTCAACCGGTTTTGTTTTGCCAAGCTATGTAGGAGCAATGTTTGTAGCGGTTATCGTTAGAAATATTCTTGATGGTTTTAAAAGAGAAGCTGTGGATATGAAAAGCATCGATCTAATCGGAGACGTAACATTGGGAATTTTTCTATCTATGGCCTTAATGAGCATAAAACTATGGGAAGTGGCCGATTTGGCATTGCCGATGCTTCTAATTGTTTTCGTCCAGGTATTTTTCATAGTACTTCTTGGTACATTGGTATTATTCAGATTACTAGGTAAGAATTATGATGCAGCTGTCATGGTTGGTGGCTTTATCGGACATGGATTAGGGGCAACACCCAACGCAATGGCAAATATGTCCGCCATTACAGGTCAATTTGGTCCTTCGAGAAGGGCATTTCTTATCGTACCGATCGTAGGGGCATTCCTCATCGACCTTTTTGCTATCCCTATTATCATTACCAGTATAAATTTGTTGAAGTGAAAAACCTTCTGACCAGACTGTCTTTGATTTTATTCATGGACAGTCTTTTTTATCTATATGTTATTGTGAATGCAAATGGAAGATTACAAGCTTCCTTTACTATGAAATGAGGGTCTCGGATTGCTTCGGGTGATTAATCTTAAGGGTAATCAAGTTTAATGGAGCCACTGTACAGGCTCCTCATTAGTGGATTAACCACGACTCTGCTAAAGGTCAATAATGATACTTGTAGGTTTTTGGTTTATAATAACAACCATCTAGCCTTATGAGGGGGAATCCTATGAATGAATATAATGTAACGGTCAGGAATGGCAGTACATTAATTTTGTCGGAAATCATTAAAGCTGAAGATGAAAGAGAGGTCCTTGGAACACTTTTGATTTCCAGTGAATTATTCAATCAACCATTTACCGACATCAGGATTTTAGAACGCTAATTTGTACCTGCCCGTTCCATTTGTTACACTGTAATAAATCTTAAAACGGTAGGCGATATTATGTGCGGACGTTTCACCCTTTTCACTGACATTGAAGAAATAAAAGACCGGTTCGATATTCAAGGATCATTTGATGAAGAATACCAATTCAGTTACAATATTGCACCTTCCCACTCCGTGCTATCCGTCATTAATGACGGGGCTAGGAATCGACTTGGATATCTTCGGTGGGGACTCATTCCTTTTTGGGCAAAAGATGAAAAAGTGGGCTACAAAATGATCAATGCCAGAGCGGAATCCATTGCTGAGAAGGCAAGCTTCAAGAATGCGTATAAGAAGAAACGATGCTTGATAATCGCTGATTCCTTTTATGAGTGGAAGAAGGAACCCGAGCGAAAAATACCCATGCGAATAAAGCTTAAGAATCATGCTCCATTTGGTATGGCCGGTCTCTGGGAATCCTGGAAATCTCCAGAGGGCATCAACATTTATTCGTGCTCAGTTATAACGACCGTTCCTAATGAGCTAATGACCAGCATTCATGATCGTATGCCTGTCATCCTAAAACCTGAAGATGAAAAAGATTGGTTGAATCCATCCATTAATGATCCTGCATATCTGCAGCAGTATTTAAAATCATTCGATCCTGAACAGATGGAAGCATTTGAGGTTTCGACTGATGTGAACTCAACTAAAAATAATTCACCTAACCTGATACAACAAATTTGCTGAGAGGTCCTTTCTTTAGACCTCTTTTTATTTTTAGTTCCTCCCTGATAAAAGACAGGGGTTGGATCATAGTTTAACAAGTAAATCATTATTGAAAAAAACTTATTTACTGCACCTGTAAAAGGCCCTTTATTATATTAAGGTCCACATGTGAAATACTTTAAAACTAAACCTTGCGAAAATACATAAAATGCTGTACTCTTATATTTGCTTTTCAATATGGCTTTCGATGTCACTTTCACAAACTCAGTTGGTTTCGGCGAGTTTCCAGTCTGGTACTTTTCTGGTAGATATCGTAATATTTGATAAATTATATAATTTAGATCTTCTTATCAAGAGAGACGGAGGGACTGGCCCGAAGATGTCTCGGCAGCAGACTTAATAGGAGTGCTGTGCCAAATCCAGCAGGCTAATTTTTGCCTGAAAGATAAGGGGGGCGTTTTTTATAAATTAAAAGACCTCTTCTTGTTGTTTAAAGGAAGAGGTCTTTTTTTATGCCGACAGTTTTAAGCTGTTGATTCCAATAGTGGGCATATCAGGTTATTATTAGCGTTATTTGCAAAAACTGTTAAAAGAATAAGGGCTGTGACACATGTCATGGGAAAAATAAAAAGAGGTGTTCATCATGAGTGCAAACAATAAAGGGAATCCTTGGGCATTGATCCCATTTGTCGTTTTTTTAATTTTATTTATAGGTTCCGGAATCATCACTAAAGATTTTTATTCATTTCCGGTGATTGTAGCGATTTCTATTGCATCGGCAGCTGCATTGGCAATGAATCGGAAAGAGACTTTCAATCAAAAGGTTGAAATCTTCTGTAAAGGTGCCGGGGACTCCAATATTATGTTAATGGTTATCATTTTCCTTTTGGCAGGCGCTTTTGCCAAAGTTGCAAATGGCATGGGGGCAGTTGAATCAACAGTGAATCTTGCCTTAGCTGTTTTTCCGCAAAATCTATTAATGGTAGGGATTTTCATTATTGCTTGTTTTATTTCTTTATCTATGGGGACAAGCATGGGAACGATTGTTGCCCTAGCACCTATTGGGGTTGGAATTAGTGAGCAAACAGATATTTCGCTTGCCCTTTCAATGGCGGCCGTTATTGGTGGTGCGATGTTTGGTGATAATCTATCCTTCATTTCGGATACGACAATCGCTGCAGTTCGAACACAGGGAACGAAAATGAAGGATAAGTTTAAAGTGAATTTTTTCATCGTTTTACCTGCGGCCATCATCACATGTGCCATCCTAGGAATTTTAACGATGGGTGAACAAGCCGACATTTCCCAACATGCTTATAATTGGGTGAAGATCCTTCCATATCTTTGTGTATTGATCACTGCATTGGCAGGAGTCAATGTGTTCCTGGTCCTTTCCATCGGAATTGTATTTGCCGGAATTATCGGCTTGGCTGATGGAAGTTATCAACCGTTGGGTGTCATTCAAAAGGTTGGGGAAGGAATGGCGGAAATGTATGAAATCTCCTTCCTTGCCATTTTAATTGCAGGTATGGTAGCTGTAATCAAACATAATGGTGGCATCGATTATTTACTCCACCTTGTGACCAGAAATAGCAAATCAAAAAAAGGAGCGGAATTCAGCATTGCCGGGCTTGTTGGTTTGACGAACCTTTCAACGGCAAATAACACGATTTCGATTATCATTGCCGGGCCACTTGCCAAAAATATTGCCGAGAAGTATGGGATTGATCCACGTAAATCGGCGAGCTTGCTTGACGTTTTTGCCTGTTGCATCCAAGGGTTGATTCCATATGGGGCACAGCTCCTTGTTGCAGCAGGGGTAGCAAAGATTTCCCCTATAAGCATCTTGCCATATTCTTATTACCCAATACTTATTGGAATTTGTGGAATTATTGCCATCTTGATTGGTTTTCCACGGTTTCAGCCGGGAAATGATGAAGCGAAGAAACGTACTTCTTAAAATGAGAATAATTTTGAAACAACACCCTGAATCATTGATTCAGGGTGTTGTTATGACATTACCATAAAATTGCCGTTTGGCAACGATATGCGCCCAAAAATATTTTGGTATGAAAAAAGATATTTATGAATAAGGTTATTAGTTTAAACTAATAAAAATAAGCCTGAACCATTTATTCTGGTTCAGGCTTATTTTCTTTTGTAACGAAAATTTCTTTATAAGACCGATAATTTCTTGTTTCAAGAGAGTTTTTTGCATAGGTGTTATTTAGCTAAACAGGAGCTTTGTTTAATGACGAACTGAAAAGAGTGATATGTTTGAATAAAAAACTTTTCACTTTATCTTTAATAGATTTGCCTTTACTTTCCCCTCTTTACGGTCAGTTGTTGAGGCTTTTTTCTAGTTGATAATGAAAATAAGAGCAGGTGAATTGGACAAATTAAGACCTGATTTACAAAACCTTAACATTGGATTAATGTGGGGTTTATATTGATAAATTATGATTGAACCGTAATAAACAGTAATGAACCTTAAAAATTCCACATTAAGATTGGCTTTTTATTGAGAGCAGGTATAAAAGCTAGAAAGAGAATTTAATAGATAGAATGAGAAAAGGGGCTATATA
>NZ_JBHZPE010000118.1:0-2452 GCF_042787985.1 Peribacillus sp. YIM B13481 | reverse complement strand
CTTAGTGGTTGGTCGATGTGTACCCCCACAGTGGACTTTCACCACCTAGATAGTTGCCATGCCTGGCACACAAGAAAGAGCTGCCTTAAAGACAGCTCTGATCTTCAGCTAACGCACCCGTTAGTTCATTAACTTTTCATACGATAAAATTACAATTCCACATATTACGGATAATCCCAAAAAGGATAATACATAAAAATGAGGAGGCGTACCTCCCCCAAACACTACCTCGTTTTGAAGGGTTTCTACTGTATCCCATGCACTCTCAATATCTGGTTTATAGTTTTTTGTTTTTATATAACCGACTAACATCATAACGACTAAATAGATTACATGAATTGAAATTGAACCTATAATTGCTTGAAGAACCACCTTCATTTAACTCTCCTTTTTTACTCATTTTACCATATTTAACGACATGTGTTCTTGAACTAAACTGCCCCGTTAGTTGCATAAAAAAATAGGCTGCCGCAGCAACCCTGTTATGGAAGTAAGGCACCAGTTAATTGAACGAAGTCTTACTTTTTAAGAAACTTTCTTATCAATTCATCGCCCAAAATCAATATGATCGCCCACATAATTAGAAACCACCAGCCAAAACTTTTCCAATATGTTGTTGCAATTAAGGTTATTATAAAATACCATCCTAACTTTACCAACCAATATAGAAGCCTCAATATTACACCTTCCAAGTACGATTTTATATATGGATTTTATCCAAGCTATCGAGTTCTTATTAAACAAACCTGCCAGTTAGCCCAAAAAGAAAAATGATCGCCACAGCGATCATCAACTTTTTTACTAACTCCCCCGTTTGCTTAAATACATTTATTCACAATCCTGTTTAGAAGATCTTTGTTGTTCTAGCTTCTGCCACAAAAATTGTAATAGTGGTTATGGACCAACCTAGTGATTTTAAATTTATATGTATCAACCTACTGAGAAAACCTTAAGATTTTCTGAAGTTTAACTGGACCCTATGTACAATTATAAAATGCCACCTATACTTAATAGACATTTAAGTTAATTTTAATTTAGGTTTAATAAATAGCTGACCAATTTGTAATATAGTAGAGACTAGCGTCATCTCAAATGAACAAGAGATGGAAAATACTTAGAAACAATATACTTCATAAAAGGAGATTAATTCTTTTAAAAAAACTTAGCCGTTTCAGAACAAACAAAAATGCTACAACCTTCAAGTCTTCAAATGTTAAGCAAGTTACTAGAAGTTACTATTTGATTTTGACTTACCAAGGTTTTGGGATTTGTACAACTACACTAGGCGTACTAGCTGATGATATGTTATCAACAAGAAAGATTTGCAGCTATATTAACGCCTTTGTCATTGAAAATTATTGGAAGAAGGTCCTTAAATATGAACAAATCTTTATCGATCACCATGAATCAGGCAAAAGAAATGTTTGCTAAAGTTCCGGAAATTACACTTTACTTTTGGATTACTAAGCTACTGACTACTGGAATGGGTGAAGTAGCATCCGATTATTTATTCGAGAATCTAAATCCGCTTATTTCAGCACCGCTAAGTGTTCTTATTTTCGTAGCCGCAATGATATTACAGTTCAAAGTACGTCGATATATACCAAAGGTCTACTGGTTAGTTGTCATTATGGTTAGTATATTTGGCACAATGGCTGCAGATGTGGTTCGTGTTGGACTGGGCATACCCTACATCGTTTCAACCATTTTCTTTATAGTGGCACTCGCCGTCGTTCTCATAGCTTGGTATTCTAAAGAAAAAACTCTGTCCGTACACAGCATTTTCACCCGTCGCCGCGAGATCTTTTACTGGATCACCGTACTGGTTACATTCGCACTCGGTACCGCAGCAGGGGATATGACCGCATCAAGCATGCACTTGGGCTACTTCTCTTCAGGTTTATTATTTACTTTCTTGCTTGTTATTCCAGCTTTGGGTTACCGATTATTTGGTCTTAATGAAATTTTTGCTTTCTGGTTCGCTTATATCATGACGCGTCCAGTAGGTGCCTCGTTCTCGGATTGGTTAGCAGCGTCACATAGCCACGGTGGTCTGGGGATAGACAAAGGTATAGTGAGCCTTGTTTTACTGATCTTTATTATCCTCCTAGTCATCTTTCGGGGAGGCTCACCCGCAAAAGGCGTAGAATTTAACGATGAAAAGGAAAGAGCATCTTAGTAATTATATGCTGTACCCTGGATGGGTACCCTAATGTAGAGTGAGAGAAATAAATTTAAGTTGTGGGAAACCACTTTAAAGAAAGGAAATTATATATGCGAGAAAACCAAAATAAAATGAAAATTTTAGCTTTGAAAAAAAGATTGATCAAAAAGGCCTCTTGAACCTCCATATTAGCGTAAATAAAAAGAATCCATTTTGAAGTGAACCCAAAAAGTTAGACACTTTATTTAATTAGGCAACCTTGAGGGCATGAACCCGGTAATCTACTGG
>NZ_JBHZPE010000117.1:0-2466 GCF_042787985.1 Peribacillus sp. YIM B13481 | reverse complement strand
ACCATTAAAATCTTCTTCTGTTTTTGCAATCATTTTTATCCTACCTCATTATCTTTTATCATTAATAAGCTATATAATTATTAATTGTACCTTTATTTTCTCGAAAAATAAAAGCAATGTAAAATATTTGGTACAATCCCCCTCGCCTGAATTATTCTTCGATCAAGGAATAGACTACAAAAGGATCTAGTACATATGACTATACTATTAATTGGATTTACCTTCCACTTTTCTTATAGAACTAATCTGCCCCGATAGTTGCATAGGGAAAAGCTGCCTTAAAAACAGCTCCGATCTTAAGCTAACGCACCCGTTAGCCAGTATTGTGGAGGCAATTAACTTATTCTTGCTGGTAATGTTAAATATCGCAGAAGAGTGAGATTACTTTGGAGCAACAATTGTTTGATTAAAGTTATTCGTTAGCTCAAAGAAAGATCTGTGTAAACATCTCTCGATCCTCAACTAACGTCACCTTTTTGAAGAAAAAATGAATTACTCTTCTCTTGCCTATTTATAATGAATAATATTTCAAGAATACCAATAAAAAGCATAATCAGTCATAACTGAAGAATCACCCAACTGATGTAACATAGCTGAAATATTCCCTCTATGATAGGTTCCATGATTCACAACGTGTAAGACCATTTCAGATATACTTGTTTCTCTTAATCCTGCCCATGGATTATCCAACATTATTCTCTGTTCCATATCTTCCTGTCTGTTCAAAAAGGATTTAAACCGAGATGTTAAAGTGTGAAATTCCGTTTCTAAGTCTTCAATTGGCAGTTTCTCAATCTTTTCTTGAATTTGAAATGAAGATTGCATTGCTTCATTCATACTCTGACCCTCGAGGGTATTAAGCCATCCATATTCCACCAAATAGAGATGAGATAAAACCTTTGAAATAGAAGAAAAGACACTTTTCATTTCCTTTTGATATTTCTCAGGAGAAAGTGTCTTAAGATGATCAATAATCCGTTGATTTGCCCATACATGATAGTTATATAGATTTTCTACATGATTTGCCATACAATCGCCTCCTTATCATTACGTTTTTTTATATTCTTTATCAGAATGAATTATTCCTTTAAATATTATTACTTGTTAACACAAACTATGTATTAGTGATCGACTTTTTTCTTATCAAAATCTCCCCATAACCAACTAAAAAGGGAATGAAATGCTACGAAATAGAATGCGTATGCTAAATTCCCTAACCAATTTATCGTTTGCCCCCTGAAGTATTGCAGACCAGAGCTTGCAATATACATGAGTATGAAACCCACTACATAACTAATGAAGAACCTTTTCTTTGTTATTGCCATAAATACAAACCACTCCTATTCTTTGGCAGGCAATCCAACTATCCTGCCCCGACAGTTGCATAAAGAAAAAGTTTCCTTAAAGATGCTCAATATTCAACGAATGCACCCGTTAGTTTATGAAGGAATATTTGTCTAAACCTGCCCTTAGTGAAAACCACTTTTATTCCCCCTATAAAAATAAAAATAGTGCCAATTTCTTTTTAATAGAAATCGGCACTTCGTTTATTCGCTATACGTTATCGTGTCGCTTTAGGCGGTTGGCACACGTCACATTTACGTTGTTTATTATTTTTAAATTTCGTAAATGTTTTTTCAAAGTTGCTACCACATGTACATTTAAATAGTAACTTTTGAGAAAAGCCGTGATATTCCGTCGATAGCAACTTACTTTCCGAATTTTTCTCAACAAATTCTTTAATTTTACCAATCGTCCATTGTTTATTCATTCTCTTACACCTCCATATTTTATCGCTTTGCGGAGGCTTTTCTTGGCATCCGTTCAATTATAAGTAAAAGTAGTAATTATCCTAAGTTACCCATTATAACATGCCGGCACTCAATTAAACAGATGGAAGGTATCTTAATAAACTAAACTTCCCCTTTAGTTCCATAAAGTAAAAGCTGCCTTAAAGAGATCTTAAGCTAACATACCTTAGTTGTAGAAGGTTTTTGCCGAAAATGCACAGCGATGGACTTTACATGCCCCTACTTATAGGGGTTTTTTCAGGAGTACAGGTCAGGTATTTTCGGGATACAGCATTAAAATATCCTACATCAATAATTGCTTTCTCTCCTTTATCAGGGCATTGAATATGCGTCAGCTGAAGTGATTCATTGATGATGACCAAGTCTATTGCGTCTAATTCTTTTTTGCAGCACAAACATTTTACAGGCAGTAAGTTTTCTTTCTCCATTAAAGAAGCCCCCTTTTTGATAAATAGGTATTCTTTATTTCTAGTTGCTAATCCTACCTGTTCACATAACCGTCAAAAATTCCTTTTTCCATTACATGTTTAGTTGGTGTCTATATAGATTGTTCAACCAGTCTTCCCCGATAGCTCCTTAATCGAGTAGGGGGAAAATAAGTTTATTTTCGCCCCTCTCACAACACCGTACGTACGGTTCGCGTATACGGCGTTTC
>NZ_JBHZPE010000116.1:0-2847 GCF_042787985.1 Peribacillus sp. YIM B13481 | reverse complement strand
AAAATCAACGGCCAAATTGTACAACTCATAAAAAATAGACAAACTCGATTTTCATCGAGTTTGTCTACAGTCTGAAATCATCTTAATCGATGATTTTATTTTTGTGCATATTCTTTTAATCTAGGCAAGATTGGCACTAAAATTTCCTTGGCTATGTAATCAGTATCTAATCCAATGAAGCGTTCACTTTCCAATTCGACCGACCTAGCCTTATCCGGGTCATTACAAAAAATAAACGATAAGATTCCGTTATCTTCCCTCATATCTACATATTTAAATGTAATGTCATGTTTCGTAAGCAAACTTTCAAACGCAATGCACAATTCATCTATATTTAATTGACTAATAGATGTGAATTTCATATTGATCATCCCCTCTGCTAAAGGATAGCAAAATAAATCATGAATTACAAAGTGAAAATCAAGGCTCCGACTATTGTTTCATAATTCATCCGATATTTTTGTCAAGGGGAACCTGGCAAACCAAAAACCCCTGATTAGAAGAATGAAATAAATGCAAACCCATTACTTGAATGAACCCTTTTGATGCTGAAGGCTTGGGTGAAAATTTCTAAATTACATGTAACCAATCGATTTCTTCCACTTTCCCATTCTTACCTGATTTAATTTTTTATCTTCCAACAGGTTAATCAGTATTCCCCATAGCCATAGCCGCATTATGTATCAACATTTTGTGGAGCTCCGTATGAATATTCCAAGGCATGTCTCATATCTTTATACAAACACCTTGTTAGGAGTGGTCCAACATGAAGTCTTTTTATAAGGGAACGCTCATTTTGATTGTCGCAGCGTTTTTTGGTGAATGTATTGAATTTTTAGTAAACATGATCCTAGCCAGGGAATTACAGGAAGAGGGCATGGGGCTTTATATGTCCATATTGCCAATTTTCTTTTTAATATATGTGATTGCCAGCCTTGAATTACATATTTCCATTTCAAAATTCGTTGCTGAAAATAAACAGACATTGCATTATAATCTAGTCATCCATGCTCTTAAAATGGCTGCAGTTATCGTGTTGGTCATGTGCGTAGTCATGCCTTTCATACTTTCATTTTCATCCATAATGGACAGATATCATCCTTATATTAAATGGCTGCTCATCACTTTAATCCCAATAGTTGCATTCTCGTCGATTGCAAGAGGGTATTTCATGGGTGTCCAGCAAATGGGGAAGATTGCCTTTTCCAACTTTTTGAAGGATATCATTCAATTTGGTTTGCTTTTCCTCATCTTTAACTTATTTCATTTTAACCAAGAAAAATCATTGTTGATGGCCTTTTTTGTATTGATTGGCAGTGAGTTCCTCGTTTTTCTATACTTGATAAACCTTTTGATCCTTCAAATGCGAATCATGAAACGCGGTACAAACTCGCGAACAACCGGTAAACATGCACGACAAAAGTTATTGGCGGTTTCGCTGCCCACTATGGGATTAAGGATCTTTCATGCCATAACAAATGCCATGCAACCTTTTTTGATCCATACTGCCCTTCTCTCAGCAGGATTCGGTGCGGTTGTGGCTACAGAGCATTTTGGGATGCTCACTGGAGTAGCGATGACCATCGGCTTCTTTCCAGCCTTTATCGCACATTCCTTAATGATCATGCTCATACCGAATGTTTCGAATGCGCACAAGAAACAGGATAAGGAAAAATTGAGGGTTTTATTGCAAAAATCGATGTCTTTTACTGTATTGTATGGGGTCCCAGCTGTGTTCTTCATTTATTTCTTTGCGGAACCCTTGACCTCTCTCTTTTTTTCCTCAACATCTGCCTCATACTATTTAAAATTATTATGTCCCTATTTCCTTTTTCATTTTTTTGTCATTCCAATGCAAGCCTATCTCATCGGCCTGGGCTTAGTGAAAGATGCTTTCATCCATACAGTCTGGTCCCATATCGTTGCATTTTTAATGATGTATATCCTAGGGTCCCAAGCTTCACTTAATATGGGAGGCATCATTTTAGGAATGAATACGGGCGCTGTATTATTAACTTTCATGCACTACTTGACCATTTGCAAAAAAATTGGAATAAGTATCTTTTTGATGAAATCCAGGTCCATATCGATAAAATGACTAAAATCAGGTCCATCCATTCTGCTGCTCCACTAAGTTTATTTTTGAGGAAGCACAGCGAATAATTGGAATAATAGGTAAGAATAAGCAAGTGCCGTCCAGCAAAAATCCTTGCTTTTATTGGTTTATAAAGATTCTGATAAAAATATTGAGCCTTTCCCTGTACATATCACCGTGGTTACTGTATATTTCAACATACTTGGGTAATAATCAAGTAAAATGGTTTAATATAACCATACAATAGTAATGGAGTGATTTCATGAGTAAAGCTAAGGCTAAGAGTGGTACGGGTAAAGGTACGGGAACAGGTACGGGCAAGAAGGGCTGGAATCGTTGGAAAACTGGTGCCAACAAGAAAAAAAGCGCAAAACCATATGTAAGTAAAGGCGTCAAACATTCCAATGAATCAAAATCTTCCGGCCAGTCTACAGGTGACAAGACCGAAAAATAATAGCTTGTTTTAAATCCATACAAAAAAATTTAGGTTTATTCCATATTCTCATACAGGGTGTAAAGAGATCTGTATGAGAGGAAATGGGTCTAATAGATAATAACGGCGGTATCCAGATTAATCCTATGAGTACGGCTATAATTATACATACCATCAAAAAAGACACTTCCTTACCCGGCAGTGTCTTTCATCTTTTTATTAGGCTGTTTTCACATACTTTATTGCTATTTACCAGGTAGTGAGTTGTGGTTGATTTCCCCTCCAGATGCTCGCTTTCCGCGGGGCGGGCGGTGAGCCT
>NZ_JBHZPE010000115.1:0-2915 GCF_042787985.1 Peribacillus sp. YIM B13481 | reverse complement strand
AGAAAACGCCATCCTTCCTGTATATTTCTACAAAAAGAATAGCGCTTTTTTCGTTATGATGATACAAATTCACCTTAGCTTGATGGCCATGTGGCGGTACCCCTACCTAGCAAAGAGGGAATTAGAATCCCACGTCGAAATCGCTTTTCAAGTGGAACAACAATAATACTTCCTACAAGACCGCCTACTCTAATTAAGGTATAATTAAATCACTTTGTGTCAGAAGTTAAATGTAATGTTGAAAGCAAATATTACAAAGTAATTAGTACACCATAAAAAGACCATAGGCTAAATAACAGTAAAATTAAGCCAGATGTTTTATTGATAATTATTAAAGAATATGCATTTATTCGATTCTTTAATAAGCTAACAACAATACTAAGAAATAACCACCATAGTATTGAACCTAAAAAAACTCCTAATACTAATATTAATTTCGCCATTAAGTCAATCTCTGAATTAGCTATTCCAAGCCCTGAAAAAAGGGCAATAAAAGACAAAATTGTTACCGGGTTAGTTATTGTTAAAAAGAAAGTAGATATATATGCCTTAATATTTTGTTCATTTTTACTTTTAGTAAGTATATTTGAGGGTTTTGATATATAAGTTTTAACACCCAAATAACCTAAAAAAATTCCGCCAATTAGTTGAAACCATAATTGTTGATTAATCAAATAATTAGTTATCACTGTTAAGCTTAGACACGCAATTAAACCATATAAACCATCCGCTGTTGCAGCACCTAAACCTGACATAAATCCAACGAATCTCCCGTTCTCAAGCGTTCTACGAATACATAAAATTCCGATAGGTCCTACAGGAGCCGCAATACTAAAACCAATGATAAGACCTTTGAGTAAGAATTCACTTGTCATTTTCTCCTACCTCATCAATAAAAAACTTATCTTTTTGCAAAGGAATTTTAAATGTTTCTTTCGTTGTATCCATTACTATTGTTGTTTTTGTTCGAAGTACCCCCTGCAGACTTTTGATTTCATAGCTAATCACTCTGTCTAAATCCTTGGTATTCCGACAACGAATTTTCAATAAATAATCATCATCCCCCGCAATATGATGACATTCTTGTACCTCCTCCAAATTAGTAATAAGATGTAAGAATTCTTCTCTATATTTTGGTTTTTCTAATGAGACTGATACAAAAGCTGTACACTCAGTTCCTACATTTTCTCCATCTATCTTGGCTCCAATCTCTTTAATTACTCCATTACTAATCAAACGATTGACACGATCAGCAACTGCTGGTGAAGACAATCCAATGTGAGATGCCAATTCAGCCCAAGTAACTCTACCATTATTCATTATTGATTGCATAATTTTATAATCGTAAGAATCCAAGTTAATCAACCTTTCTTTATAAACTTTTAATCATTTTAATATTTATTTAACAAAGAAACAAGTGGTATTTTCTTTAATAATGAAAAATAATATATATATATATAACAGTCTCAGAAATGGTCCTTTTCTGAACACATGTCATGGCGCTTTGAATCGTAACAAAATCGAGGTTTTAATTCCTAATAATGTCTTAGTGTATAATTTTCGCATTTTGACGTTGAGACCCCATATCCATCAAGCTAAAAAGAATGAATACCCCAAAAATGAAAATTTTAAGTTTCTTTTCCTAGAAACATTTTAGTTTTTCATCTTGGGGGACTTGAAAAATATTAACTTGATGGGCATGTGGCGGTACCCCGGACTTACCCCTTTTTGTTATCATTTGCAGTAACTCACGAAATATAAGCATATACGTTTAAAAAGGTGACAAAGGGTTTATTAAGATGCTTATGGAATTACTGAAGGATAGTATCTTTAGGGGGAAAGTATATGCAAACTTTGGAAAAAATCAGCAATCGGTGTTGGTATCAAACACCTGTTTCAGAAACGGATAGACCTATTCTAGGTGTAGTGGTTGGAGATAACAGATCGTTAATGATTGATGCAGGAAATTCAGAAGCACATGCTAATTGTTTTCTTAAAGAGCTTAAAGAACAAGGTATTCCACTTCCAAGCATCGTTGTGCTTACACATTGGCACTGGGATCATATCTTTGGTTTGTCTGCTTTGAATATGCTGTCTGTTGCTTCTATTCAAACGAAAGCTAAAATTAAGAACCTTGTTTCTTACGAATGGACAGATTCCGCTTTAGAAGAACGGGTGAAGTCGGGATTGGAAATTGAATTTTGTGCCAATGCAATCATAAAAGAATTTGGAAGTGAAAGAAATATTATCATATCATTACCAGATTTAACCTTTGAACAGAGAATGGAGATTGATCTAGGAGGAGTATCATGTCTTTTGCAGCATGTAGGTGGCAATCATTCCCCAGACTCTATCATTGTCTATATCAAAGAAGAAAAAATACTATTCCTTGGCGACTCTATTTATGCAGATATCTATTCAAACAAAAGGAATTATACGACTCAAAGTACGATTCAATTATTAGACACAATCGATCAATTTGATGCTGAAATCTATGTCCTATCCCATTGGAAGCCGATATCGAAGGATGAATATCAGAAGGAAGCAATACTATTAAGGACTGTAGCTACCTTGACAGATAAATATGAGGGACGCTTTGAAGATATAAAGAAATCTTATCAACTCAAGCTAAACAGAGAGCTAAATGAAGAAGAGCTTGAAACAATTGGATACTTTGTGAACGGGTTCGAAATAAATAATTAGCTTAGAGATCAGTCCTCAGTTTATAAGAATTCCTATTTAGTTAACGGTGGGCATTTTATAAAATTGGAGACGATGCCTTTCTTAATGAACTCCCTCAGTTTAATAGGGGGACCGCCACATGCCCATCAAGGCAAGATTGGACAGGTTACACTTAGTTGGACAATAAAAATAAGGGCATGTAGAATCATACACAATAAGTGAGGAGAATCTAC
>NZ_JBHZPE010000114.1:0-3056 GCF_042787985.1 Peribacillus sp. YIM B13481 | reverse complement strand
TTCCTTCAAAACTAGATAATAAGAAGGTATTTCATTTTTTAAAAAGCGTTGGTTAAGTCCTCGATCTATTAGTATCAGTCAGCTCCACATGTCGCCACGCTTCCACCTCTGACCTATCAACCTGATCATCTTTCAGGGATCTTACTAGCTTGCGCCATGGGAAATCTCATCTTGAGGGGGGCTTCATGCTTAGATGCTTTCAGCACTTATCCCGTCCGCACGTAGCTACCCAGCTATGCCTTTGGCAAGACAACTGGTACACCAGCGGTGCGTCCATCCCGGTCCTCTCGTACTAAGGACAGCTCCTCTCAAATTTCCTGCGCCCGCGACGGATAGGGACCGAACTGTCTCACGACGTTCTGAACCCAGCTCGCGTACCGCTTTAATGGGCGAACAGCCCAACCCTTGGGACCGACTACAGCCCCAGGATGCGATGAGCCGACATCGAGGTGCCAAACCTCCCCGTCGATGTGGACTCTTGGGGGAGATAAGCCTGTTATCCCCGGGGTAGCTTTTATCCGTTGAGCGATGGCCCTTCCATGCGGAACCACCGGATCACTAAGCCCGACTTTCGTCCCTGCTCGACTTGTAGGTCTCGCAGTCAAGCTCCCTTGTGCCTTTACACTCTACGAATGATTTCCAACCATTCTGAGGGAACCTTTGGGCGCCTCCGTTACTCTTTAGGAGGCGACCGCCCCAGTCAAACTGCCCACCTGACACTGTCTCCCACCCCGATAAGGGGCGCGGGTTAGAATTTCAATACAGCCAGGGTAGTATCCCACCAACGCCTCCACCGAAGCTAGCGCTCCGGCTTCTCAGGCTCCTACCTATCCTGTACAAGCTGTACCAAAATTCAATATCAGGCTGCAGTAAAGCTCCACGGGGTCTTTCCGTCCTGTCGCGGGTAACCTGCATCTTCACAGGTACTATAATTTCACCGAGTCTCTCGTTGAGACAGTGCCCAGATCGTTACACCTTTCGTGCGGGTCGGAACTTACCCGACAAGGAATTTCGCTACCTTAGGACCGTTATAGTTACGGCCGCCGTTTACTGGGGCTTCGGTTCAAAGCTTCGCTTGCGCTAACCTCTCCCCTTAACCTTCCAGCACCGGGCAGGTGTCAGCCCCTATACTTCGCCTTGCGGCTTCGCAGAGACCTGTGTTTTTGCTAAACAGTCGCCTGGGCCTATTCACTGCGGCTTTTCCGGGCTATTCACCCTAAAAAGCACCCCTTCTCCCGAAGTTACGGGGTCATTTTGCCGAGTTCCTTAACGAGAGTTCTCTCGCACACCTTAGGATTCTCTCCTCGCCTACCTGTGTCGGTTTGCGGTACGGGCACCTTACATCTCACTAGAGGCTTTTCTTGGCAGCGTGGAATCAGGAACTTCGGTACTATATTTCCCTCGCCATCACAGCTCCGCCTTAATGGAAACGGGATTTGCCTCGTTTCCGGCCTAACTGCTTGGACGCGCATATCCAACAGCGCGCTTACCCTATCCTTCTGCGTCCCCCCATCGTTCAAACGATGTATAGGTGGTACAGGAATATCAACCTGTTGTCCATCGCCTACGCCTTTCGGCCTCGGCTTAGGTCCCGACTAACCCTGAGCGGACGAGCCTTCCTCAGGAAACCTTAGGCATTCGGTGGAAGGGATTCTCACCCTTCTTTCGCTACTCATACCGGCATTCTCACTTCTAAGCGCTCCACCAGTCCTTCCGGTCTGACTTCAACGCCCTTAGAACGCTCTCCTACCATCGACACCAAAATGGTGTCAATCCACAGCTTCGGTGATACGTTTAGCCCCGGTACATTTTCGGCGCGGAGTCACTCGACCAGTGAGCTATTACGCACTCTTTAAATGGTGGCTGCTTCTGAGCCAACATCCTGGTTGTCTAAGCAACTCCACATCCTTTTCCACTTAACGTATACTTTGGGACCTTAGCTGGTGGTCTGGGCTGTTTCCCTTTCGACTACGGATCTTATCACTCGCAGTCTGACTCCCAAGAATAAGTATTTGGCATTCGGAGTTTGACTGAATTCGGTAACCCGTTGGGGGCCCCTAGTCCAATCAGTGCTCTACCTCCAATACTCTCATCTTGAGGCTAGCCCTAAAGCTATTTCGGAGAGAACCAGCTATCTCCAGGTTCGATTGGAATTTCTCCGCTACCCACACCTCATCCCCGCACTTTTCAACGTGCGTGGGTTCGGGCCTCCATTCAGTGTTACCTGAACTTCACCCTGGACATGGGTAGATCACCTGGTTTCGGGTCTACGACCTCATACTCATTCGCCCTATTCAGACTCGCTTTCGCTGCGGCTCCGTCTTATCAACTTAACCTCGCATGAAATCGTAACTCGCCGGTTCATTCTACAAAAGGCACGCCATTACCCATTAACGGGCTTTGACTACTTGTAGGCACACGGTTTCAGGATCTATTTCACTCCCCTTCCGGGGTGCTTTTCACCTTTCCCTCACGGTACTGGTTCACTATCGGTCACTAGGGAGTATTTAGCCTTGGGAGATGGTCCTCCCTGCTTCCGACGGGATTTCTCGTGTCCCGCCGTACTCAGGATCCACTCAGGAGGGAACGAAGTTTCAACTACAGGGTTTTTACCTTCTTTGACGGACCTTTCCAGATCACTTCATTTACCCCGTTCCTTTGTAACTCCATGTTGAGTGTCCTACAACCCCAAGAGGCAAGCCTCTTGGTTTGGGCTAATTCCGTTTCGCTCGCCGCTACTCAGGAAATCGCATTTGCTTTCTCTTCCTCCGGGTACTTAGATGTTTCAGTTCCCCGGGTCTGCCTTCAGTACCCTATGTATTCAGGTAAAGATACTGTTCCATTACGAACAGTGGGTTTCCCCATTCGGAAATCTCCGGATCAAAGCTTACTTACAGCTCCCCGAAGCATATCGGTGTTAGTCCCGTCCTTCATCGGCTCCTAGTGCCAAGGCATCCACCGTGCGCCCTTTCTAACTTAACCGTTAAAAAAGATCTTACTGATGCTTTGAAAAAAATTAATTGCCTTCTATCTATTATCTAGTTTTCAAGGAACAA